>JAOACU010000060.1 GCA_026417715.1 Anaerolineae bacterium
TACCTACACCGTACGGTTCGTATGAAAACTGCGAACCAACGACTTTGGTGCCCGGATAAGCCAGTTGAAAGCCATACAAGATGATGTCATCCGTGCTGACCGCATCGAGTTGACCTGCCACTAGTGCTTGCGCAGCAGCCGCCCACGTATCAAACTCGACCACCTGGGCTTTGGTCATCTGTTTCAGGTTCGTCGCGCTCGTGGTGCCGCGCGCAGCACCGACTTTTTTGTTGTCCAGATCAGTCAACCCTTTGATCGTGGAGGCTTGTGGTACCAAGATGCGTTGCCCCGCCACATAGTACACAACCGAAAAATCAATTTCCTTGAGCCGCTCTTCGTTGATCGTCATCGTTGCGATGGCGAGATCAATCACTCCTTCTTTGAGTTGTGGGATGCGTTGCGCCGAAGTGATGATCTTGAATTCCACTTTGCTCGGATCGCCAAAGATATAGTTAGCGATTTCTTTGGCGAGTGCCACGTCGAATCCTTCCAATTGATTCGTCTGTGGATTGAGATAGCAAAACGTTGGCGTGTCCGACCGCGTGCCCACGACGAGTTTGCCCCGGTCCTGAACCTTACGCAGTCCTGTGCCTGCAGGGGCTTGCGGCAATGCCGATTTGGTGGGTACTGGCGTCGCACTGCTACACGCTACCAGAACTACCAACATCAACGCGAGTACGAGCCATACATTTTTACGCATACGCTTCTCCCTCCTTTGTTCATTCACCTTACGCAACGGGTCGGAAAATTTGATGTGAAACGTAGGACAAGCAAACTTGTCCTACGTGTGCGTACCATCGGTTATTCATTCTACGAACCCGCGCGTCGCGCGCGTAGACGTTCGATCGCGGCTTGCAAAGACAATTGCATACGCGCAATCGCTTCGGCGAGTTCACCAATTTCGTCGCGCCGATCCAGTTCGATCTTCGCGTCGAGTTCTCCCAGACTGATGCGTTCTGCCACCTGAGTCAACCGATTGATCGGCGCTGTAAATGTTTGCGCAACGATGAAACTAATCAAGATGACTGCCAAAACCAACAAACCAATCACCAGACGGTTGATAGTCGCCCAAAATTCGATCTCACCAAAGAACGATGAGAAAGGTGACATGATCACGTAACGCCAGGGCTTGTTGGAGAGATTCGTGATGGCGGCGAGATGACGTTCGGGATTGATGTCCGAAGAAGTTTCAAACGTTCGGATGCCTGGCGTCACCAGCGCGTTGGCGAGTTCGGGGATGGGCACCACGCGCACGCCTGTCGCGGCGACGGGACCAAAACGTCGCTCATCAATCAGTGCTTTTTCCACTTCGGGCGCCAAGCGCGCCACGGCAGTAAAGATTTGGAAACTCCCTTCCATTTCCGAGCGGCGTCCCAAACTCAAACTATTGGCAATGCGGATGCCGTTTTCATCCAGCAACAAGCCATACGAACCACGCCCTGCCACATCCTTGTCGCGCTCGACGAGACTCCAGATACCGTCGAGTGACAAGCGGATGGCGGCAACACCGACAACCTGATTATTGGGACCGAAAATCGGCGCGCTGAAAAAGATAGCCGGACGCCCTGTGACCGCCGATACACTAGGATCGGAAATGTAGGGTGTGCCTTTCCTGGCTTCGATGAAGAACGGACGGAAAGAAACATCCAATCCCACATCTGATTCGGCGGAGGATAAGATGATTTTACCATCTATCCCAATGATCGCGGCGGCTTCATAATCGGTACGCGTAGCAGTTGCTCTCAGCGCTTGTATGGCATTCGCGCGTGACAAGCCAGCACTGGGGTTCGTTGCAAAGTCAACGACTTCTGCCATACGGCTCAAGGTGATTACATCTTCACGGCGGTCACGCAAGTACTGGTCAATGGACTGTGCCGTAGCCACACTTCGATTATACAAGTTCGAGGTGGCTTGTTCTGTCACCACGTTACGAAAGATGTTGAACGACCAAGCCCCTAGCAACGCGCTCGGTACGACGCTCAACAGAAGCAACAGCCACGTCAACTTGCGGCGAATGCGCCAGCCCCGCAAGTCAAAGAAATCTCTTAAACTAGCCACCAATGCATTCAAGACATTTGGCATAGGTTACTCCTTGCAAAAAGTACGAATGAACTTAGAGTTTACGAATCGCCTCCAACATCACTTGTTGAAAACGCAAGCGACGTGCAGGATCACGAATCTCTTCACTCACGCGTTCGATGAGGTCAGCGAGACGTTCACGCGGAAAACTTTCCTGCTTTTCACCCAACGCGGCGACGGCATCTTCGAGAATCACCGGTGCCAAAGGACCCACCGCGCGCGCAAGTTCGATACTCAACTGATTAAAGAACGTCGCGTCCACCGTTGCACGCACCGGGGCAAGCGTACCAGCCGCGACTTCGAGGATGCGCGCTTGTAACAACGATTCTGCCACGCGTTGCGCGGTTGCCATATCCATTCCGATCCGTTGGGCGATTTCGGACAAGGTGCGCGCACCATCCACTTGCGAAAGAATGCGCCACGCTTCGGGTTTCAAGTTGATTTCGCCTGTCAATTCACTCGTGGATAAGCGAAAGACCACGTTGGACAAGGGACTTGCGCTCATATCTGTTTGCTCCTCCAGACGAATTAGTTGACGCTCATGGGTAGAAAACGGTAAATGGCTTGTCCAGACCTCACAGGTCTCGGAGACCTGTGAGGTCTAGAAACCCCTTTCTACCCAAGAGCGTTAGTTGAATCCGCCTCCCATACCAAAGCGCATGTCAATTCGTGGCTGAGGAGAGAGATTTCTCTGCAACTCCTTGTCCGCTTGAAATGGCGCAGCGGCAACGTTGCAGGTCATTCGCAAGAGTGCGCGGTTCACTTCGCGCGTACACACGACGACGAGAAAAGCGTTCCCCAGCGTGCGCGCGTACACCCACCGATCGTCATAGCGTACTTCGATTTCTTCGAACGTGTGCCCAGAGAAGGCGTTCCACAAATTCGCGACACATCCGCCGATGCGACTGGCAGTCTCGCGTGTAATCGGAACGTTGTACCACAGAACCAGGGCATTGCCGCGCGTGTCGCAGACGAACGCGCTCTGCACTCCAGGCACTTTGTCCATCTCGCGCAAGAGGGCTTCGGCGCGCTTGTTGAGCGTTGTCAACAACGCGCCACTCCATTCGGGAGTAAATTCTTGTGGAATCAAAGTCGCCATTCGGTTGCTCCGTTAGACGCCAAAGACCTCGGGCAAAAGTGTGGCCAAGCCCAGTTGTTCCAACTGCGCGGCACGCTCGGTACGCAAGGTGGCAGTGGCATTACGCAATTGTGTCATCAAGTTTGCCGAGGCATACTGTGTTGCCAACTGTCGTATCGTCAACGTGAGACAGTCTGCCAATCCTGTATTAAAGCGCGCCACAGTCGCTTGCCCCTCGAAACGAATTTGACCGTTACGATACTCGAACTCACCCGCGAACGGATCAAGAAAAGGATAGACATTCGCTTGATCTACGCACACGCGTCGAAACGTGAGGTTGAACGCATCGGCTTGCGTCGAGCGGTCTATCACGCTCGCGACCAGATTGAAAATCTCTTGCCACAACGTCAAAACGTGCGGACGTGCTAGACTCTCCGCCAGATCAAGATCGGCACTATAGACGCGTGTGAGATCGGTGCGATACACGGTAAAGAGCGCGGGGACTTGGGTCGTTGCTTTGATGATCGGATTCAAAAGTGCTACGCCCGAACTTGTCTGAGCATCTTTTGCCCACACACATTCGATTACTTGACCGTCGCGCATCAAGATCGTTGCCGCATCCTTTTTCCCTGTCCAGCGCACGACAATCGAACCTGTATGTTTTTCGTTTTGCAACTTGGTCACCAGTTTGTCCAAACCGGTCAGATCGTTGCTCAAATCGCGATACAGTGGTTCGCCCGATAATACATTCGCCAGCAATTGAACGATTTCGGCTTCAAGGCGATAGACATTGACGGCGTAATCTTTTTCGTTTCCTCGCGCCGAAATGCCGGCAACGGCATTCGTGCCTGTGCGTTGTTGATCCTTGACCGTCTCAACCGCGTTCACGATGCGTCCCGTATCGAAGAGGAGAATACCTTCATACTCCCAACCGACGAGTTGTACGTAACCGGTGAACTGGGTATTTTGCAGTTCCGCGAGTAAAGCGTTGAATTGAATGAACGAAGTGTTCAGGTTCTCGTAGAGTGCGTTGAGGCGTGGAAAGAGCATTCCCATCTCTCCTGCTAGCCCATCATTTCTTGCACGGCTTTGGCAATCTCATCGAGGACGACGCGACTATCGAACCAACCAGCGAAATAGTCGTCCTGTAATTTTTGTACCCAGATTCTCTCTTGGGCATTGCTAAAGACAATTTGACGCGGCGTGTCCAAGTTCAAGAGTTTTTGGATTTGTTCGACATTGGCGTACACCAACATCACCGTGCGCGCGTCGCCGGGCACCTCTTCGCCGGGGGCTTCGGCGCGCACCGCGCCGTTCAGACGAAACACCCGCGCGCCGCGTACGCCGATTTTGTTTTTGAGCGCGCGAAGACGTGTCTCTAACAAATGGTCGCGTTCCGCGCGCGCTTCGTCCGCGCGGCGCAATCCTTCGATGAGCAGCGCGCTCCAGGGCGTCGTCACATTCCGCTCTAGCGAAGGCACCTGATCGTCCACACGGAAATCGCCTTCTTCCCAGGTCAGTAACTCGTAGACGGCATTCTCACCCGTCAAATCGCCGACAGTTGCGTAAATCAACTCGCCGTTGGCAAAAATCAGCGTGCCCTGACGCTTGCCGCGCGTGATAACTACTCGCGACTGGTTTTGTTCGCTACATTGGACTTGGACCAAGTTCGGTAAACTGAGATCGCGCAAAGTCCCTGTGAGAGGCATAATCTTTATCTCACCTTATTGATATTGTGTATCGCACACAGGCACAAAAGGATTTCTGTTCACCAAGAACATAAAGGTCGCGAAGAATCGTAGAAACTTGGTGGTGCTTTGTGAACTTCGTGGAGAAAAAAGTCTATTGCACTGTTGCAGGACAAGGTTCAAACTTGCCCTACATCATCTTTCGAGTGTGGACGTATGGGCGTAATCCAGCGCCACGTGAGCGAGAGCATGAAAGAATTCACGCACTCCTTCACCAGTACGGCAACTGGTTTCAAAAAACGGCATCCGCCACATACGCGCCAGTTCTGCTCCTTCGGCGGTGCTCACTTGACGCGGCAAATCGGTCTTGTTGCCCGCAAGTACGAACGGCACATTCGGCGCAATGGACAAAATCTCTGCGCGCCAGTGGGGCAAGCGTTCAAATGTACTGCGTTGACTCACATCATACACCAAGCCCACCGCTTTGCTGCCGCGATAAAACGCGCGTCGCGTAAACTCGAACTGCTCTTGCCCACTGACATCCCAGACAATCAGCCGCGTAGGTTGATTATCGTGTTGAATATCGTAGAGATGAAAATCTACGCCGATGGTCATCACGCGCGCGACCTGAAATTTGCCAGTGCACAAGCGATGAATCAGCGTGGTCTTGCCGACGTTCCCTTCTCCGCCCAGCGTGATTTTCAAGCCACGCGTTTTATGGTTGTTCGAATTGTTGTGCGGCGGATCGTTATCTTGCGTAAATGCCAGCGCATCTTCGATGACGCGTTTCAAGTCCACCAAGGGAAACGGTTTTGCCATATAGTGGTACACGTTCAAGCGACGCGCGGCTTGTTCCACTTCTTCTGAACCGTAGGCAGTAATCAAAATGGTCAGCGTCGAAGGCGCGCGTTCTTTGAGGGTCTCGATGAGTTGCAACCCCGTCATCCCTGGCATACGCTGGTCGGTTACAATCAAGTCCCAGCGGCTTTGGGCAACCTTTTCCAAAGCGGCTTCGCCCGAAGGCACAGTCTCAACGTAGAATTTGGCGCCCAAATCTATCAACCCGTCTTTAATCAGGAATGCAACCGACGGGTCATCTTCGACAATTAGTACACGTTTGGTCATTGTCCCCCCAATCACAACACTTTGGCTTGTCCCGCTTAGACGAGTATACCCGATTTTACGTTGTGATTGGGTTACAAAGCGTTACAATTGTGTAACGATTCGGTAACAAGATTAACCGATGAACCGATACCCTTTGCCGCGCACGTTCAGGATGTAGCGCGGATGTTCGGGATCATCGCCGAGTTTTTGGCGCAGGCGTTGAATATGCACCCGAATCATCGGGCGGGCGTCCTGTTCCATCAACTCGTACCCTTGTGTTGCCTTGACCAGTTCGCTCGCCGTGACGATACGGTCGGCGGCGCGTGCCAAATAGTCGAGAATATCGAATTCCGTCGCCGTCAGTTCGATGAGTTCATCGCCGCGCACCACCAAGCGTTTGTGGCGATCAATCGTCAGTGTAGCAGTGTGGGTAAAACGTTGGTCAAGCGGAGGTGTGCTGAGAAGGTTGGCGGTTTTGAGGGCTTGCAACGTGGCTTCTAGATGTGTCACCAGTTGTTGCCGCCGTAGTTCCTCGCGATGCTTTTCCAAACCGCGCTCCACACTCTCGACGATTTGTGTCGTACTCACGGGCTTGGTCAAATAATCAAAGGCACCAGCGCGTAGCGCGTTGATCGCCGAATCGAGTGAGCCGTAGCCAGTGAGCATAATCACGACGGTTTGCGACCAGCGTCGGCGAATTACTTTGAGGAGATCGAGACCGTCCATCGCCCCGGGAATTTTCAGGTCGAGCAACACCAAATCGAAAGGTGTCGTTTCGCAGAGACGCAGGGCTTGGTCCGAAGTTGCCGCATCCTGAACGTTGTAACCGTGCTGAGTGAGCGCATCGGTGATGATGGTACGAATCGTGTCCTCGTCATCCACAACGAGGATGGAAGCCGCTTGTGTAGTCATTGGGATTGCACCGGTAACCAAATCGTAAATGTCGTCCCGTGACCGGGCGCGCTATCTACAATGATACGCCCGCCGTGTTGCGTAATGATGCTATGACTCACCGCGAGCCCTAGTCCAGTACCATCGGGCTTGGTCGTGAAAAAGGGTTCAAAGATTCGTTCTAAATCTTGCGGCGCTACGCCTGCACCGCTATCCGCAATCGAGAGGACAACCCAGTGTCCACCGTCTTGAATCGTCTGCCCGCGAATGTCCAGCGTTCCGCCTTGTGGCATTGCTTCGATGGCGTTCAAGATAAGGTTCAGAAAAACTTGCTTGAGTTGATCGGCAACGCCGTTGACGTAGGGAATCTCATCTGCCCAGCGTGTACTCACGCGCACGCGCGCGTGTTGCAAGCGTTTGCCACTCAAGAGCAAAACATCCTCCATCAACTCGCGCACATTCACGGGTACGCGTTCCGCGCGCGCGGGGCGGTAAAAGTCCAGCATTCGACGCACCACACCCGCCAAACGTTCCAACTCGGTGCTGGCTAACGTGAGATAACGCCGAATCTTCTCCAAGTCGCTAGTGGCTTGGGCAAGGTCAATGCATCCACTAATGGCTTGGAGCGGATTGTTGATTTCGTGCGCGATGGAAGCGGCGAGTCGTCCTGTGGCTGCCATTTTTTCCGATTGGATCAGTTGTGCCTGCAAACGTCTTTCGGTCGTGATGTCACGCCAAACATTCACACTCCCAACGTGCTCACCTGTTGAGTCGTGTAAGGGATACGTCTTTAACCACAAGGTCTTGCCCAGACGTTGGCTTTCCACTTCACCTTCGGCGGGCTGATGGGTTTGTAGCAGACGTAGATGTGGGCAATCTTCGGGCGGCGTGTCCGCGTTGTGAAAAATGTCATAGCAACGCCGTCCTACCAGTTGTGCACTCGATACACCTGCCCAACGCGCCAGCACACGATTGGCTCGCAAGATGCGGCAATCGGGGTCCACCAGCGCGATGGCTTCGTCAATCGCATCTACCGTTTGTTCCCACTCTTGCTTGGCGTTCTCGACGCGCCGAAACAATTCGACGGGCGCAGTGTGGGACGAGAGCATTTGTTCTTGCAAACGTTTATTTTGAATCGTGGGTGCCACCTGTGTCGCAATGGCTTCTAGCAGACGCAAATCATTTTGGGTGAACGAACCATCTACCTTGTTCACCAGTTCGAGTACGCCGATTGTCTCACCTTCGGCGATCAACGGTACGCACAAAATCGAACGCGTGGTAAAGCCCGTGACTCGATCTATCCCCGAGTACCAGCGAGTATCCTTCGATGTGTCATCCACGATGACCGATTGACCGGTCTGCGCCACCCAACCCGCGATCCCCTGACCAATTTTGATGCGGAGCGAAGAAAAGTGTTGCGCATCACCGCGCAAAATCTTGGCAAAGTACAACTGGTCGCTGTTGTATTCGCGCAAGAGAACCGAACCCGACTCGACGTTGATTTCGCGATTGATGGCTTGAATGATGAGTGTCAACACTTCGTCGAGTGTGTGCGCGCCAATGACCTGCTTACCGACGGTGCTCCACACGGCTTCGCGTCGCGCTTGGGTCAACATCTGGGCAAGTGAACGGCGATGCTGTTCGACGGACTCGAAAAAGCGTGCAACCAGCAACGCCACAATCCCTTCTGTTCCGCCTACAATGAGGATGTGTAAGAAAGGAACGTACCAGGGATAGAACTCTAGCAAGGAATTATTCGGGAGTATGCCAAATGTTTCAGCCAGCACTGTCAGTGTATAAGCCGTGATACACAGAATCGCCGTCGCGCGAATAATTTGGGCGCGCGGTAACACCAAGCCCGCTACGGGCAACATCATAATATAGTAGCCGATTTTCGACGAAAAGAGTGTGCCTGTAGTTTGCAAGTCAGCGGTGATGATGAGGATGGTCAAGCCCAAACTCACATACACCGCGAACAACTCGCCTTGCCGATAATGTTGTGTCAGGAGGTAGTAGGGAACAAGGAAAATTAAATCTATCAGTAGGAGGGCAAGGAGGACATAGTTCGGGGGAGATGACGCGTGGAAATGAAAAATCAACATCACCACATCGGCAATCAACTTGACGCGGAAGAATAACATCGTCCCGCTTCGTTGACGGTCCATTTCGGAAAGATCGCCGATGGGCTTGTCCAGAAGGAACATCATTGAATCACTGGGGAGGGTAGAACTTGCCATCGTGCATATTTTACTACGGATACAAGTCTAATGCAACTAGCACGTGCCTCGGCAGGTTTTTGACCACTTTTTGACTCCACCTATACGACGTTTTGACTTGGACGTGGCTATGATGGAAGAAAGGGTTGGCAGGATGGGTATGCGCAGATATTTGGTCAAAGATTGTATGACGCCTGACCCCGTCACCATTTGCCCCGAGACCACTTTGCCCGAAGCCGATCACTTGATGAAAAAGTGCAAGGTGCATCGGTTGCCGGTGGTCGAGCAGGGGCGTCTCGTTGGCATTGTGACGTTGAGTGACATTCGCGAGGCATCGCCCTCCTGTGCGACCGCGCTCAGTTTTTACGAGTGGAATTATCTCCTCGCGCGCTTGACCGTTGGTGAGATTATGACGCGCGATCCGATTTGGGTTTCTCCCGACACGTCGGTACAAGCCGCAGGACGTTTGATGTTGGAGCACGGTATCAGCGGTTTGCCGGTCTGTGATGAAAGTGGGCGACTCGTGGGCATTATCACCGATAGGGATATTTTTCGCGTCTTGCTCACCGAGTTTGAAACGCGTCCGATGTTGGTATGAATCAACTTACGCAGATGCCAGAAAATTCGGTGTGATGTAGGACGGGTTTGTAAAATTGTCCTACACCTGCGTAACCGCAGTGAATCAAAAGGGGCATCGTACAGAAACGATGCCCCTTTCATTTTTACCACACTCCTGTTCGTAGATATTCGTCAATCGCTTTGGCGGCGATTTTGGCATGCCCCATCGCGAGGATCACGGTCGCGCCACCGGTCGCGACATCCCCGCCGGCAAAAACTCCGCGTTTGGATGTCTTCATCGTGTTGGGATCCACAATCACCACGCCGTCTTTGCCTGTTTTCAAATCGGGCGTGGTCTTGGGAATCAAGGGGCTGGGGCTTTGTCCGACAGCAATGACCACAATGTCCGCTGGAATGCGAAAGTTCGAGTCTTTGATCGGCACGGGGCGCCGGCGTCCCGACGCATCGGGTTCGCCGAGTTCGTTGCGAATGCACTCGACTTCGGTCACGCGGCCGTTGGCACCGTGAAACGCAACTGGCGTCGTCAGTAGTTCAAAGCGCACACCTTCTTCTTCGGCGTGATGAATTTCTTCCAACCGCGCGGGCATCTCGGCGCGCGAACGCCGATACACGATGATGGATTCTTTTGCCCCCAAGCGCAGCGCGGTGCGCGCGGCATCCATCGCCACGTTGCCACCACCAATCGTAATCACGCGTTGCCCGCGCGCGATCGGTGTATCGTATTCGGGAAAGCGGTACGCTTTCATCAGATTCGAGCGCGTGAGGTACTCGTTGGCTGAATAGATGCCGCCCAGATTTTCGCCGGGAATACCCAAGAACCAAGGGAGTCCTGCGCCCGAACCGAGAAAGATCGCATCGAATTCTTCGAGGAGTTCATCGAGCGTGGCGGCACTGCCAACGACAAAATCTTTGACCAACTTGACACCCAAACTGCAAACGTACTCCACCTCGCGTCGCACAATCGCTTTGGGCAAGCGAAATTCCGGAATGCCGTACACCAGCACGCCGCCGGCTTCGTGCAACGCCTCAAAGATGGTGACGTGGTGTCCCATCCGCGCGAGGTCAGCCGCCACCGTGAGTCCTGCTGGACCCGAACCGACCACCGCGACTTTTTTGCCGGTCGGTGGTGGCAATTCAGGCACGGGGAGCGGACCTTGCGCGGCTTCCCAGTCTGCAACGAATCGTTCCAGTCGCCCAATCGCCACCGATTCGTATTTCTTGGCGAGCGCGCACACACCTTCGCATTGTGTTTCTTGCGGGCACACGCGTCCGGTGATCGCAGGCAGCGCGTTCGTTTCTTTGATCAAATTGATCGCGCCGCGAAAATCACCTTCCGCGACGAGTTTCAAAAAGCCGGGAATGTTGATGTTGACCGGGCATCCTTGCATACACGTTGGCTTGGCACACTCCAAGCAACGTTTTGCTTCGGCAATCGCTTGCTCTTCAGTGTACCCGTAGGGCACTTCGTTGTAATTATGAATGCGCTCTTCCGGAGGTTGCTCCGGCATTGGCGTCTTTTTAGGAATGATCGTTTTCTTTGGCATCGTTTACCTCTCGACTTGTGCTACAGCCGCATCGAGTTGACACTTGTGTTTCCAACGTTCGACGGCGAGTTGTTCTTCGGCGCGGTAGAACTGCATCCGCGCCATCATTACTTCCCAATCTACTTGATGCGCATCGAATTCGGGTCCGTCCACGCACACAAAGCGCGCGCCTTGTGTCGTGAGCACGCGGCAACCGCCGCACATTCCCGTTCCATCAATCATAATCGTATTCAAACTGACAATCGTCGGTATATTGAACGGTTTGGTCGTCAACGCGACGAACTTCATCATAATCGCTGGACCGATTGCCCACACGCGCGCAATGTCGTTGCGTGTTTCCAACAATTCCTTGAGCGGCTCGGTCACGAGGGCTTTGCGTCCGTACGATCCATCGTCGGTGGTGACGATGATTTCATCCGACACGGCGCGCATCTTGTCTTCCCAGAACAACAGCGTCTTGTTGCGCGCGCCGATGATCGAAATGACGTGATTACCCGCCTCGTGCAATGCGCGCGCAATCGGATAGATCGGCGCGATGCCCACACCGCCACCGACGCAAATCACTTTGCCATAGTTGGCGATTTCGGTCGGATGTCCGAGTGGACCAGCAACCGTCAAAAAAGCATCGCCTTCGTTCATTTGGCACATTTCCATCGTAGACTTGCCCACTTGTTGAATGACCAGCGTGATGCTTTGCGCGTTACGATCGAAATCAGCAATCGTCAACGGAATACGCTCACTCGGTTCATACGCGCGCACGATGACGAATTGTCCGGCTTGCGCCTTGCGCGCGACTTGCGGTGCGTGCACCTCCATCAGTGTCACCAGATCGCTCAAGACCTGCTTTTTCAAGATTTTGTACACTAACGACCTCCTTGTCTTGGATGTTGGCTCGTATCAATAGTATCCTATCGCGATAGGGCAGGTTTGTCAAAAATGCCCGGCGGTTGTGAATTTGACCTGTTTGACACATCGCGCGTTTTTCGTATAATGGGCGCAACGATGTCCAACCGCACGACATACGCAAACCAATTCCTTGTGTTACACGCATCCAAACTGGCGGCGCACGCATGCCTTGCCGTCCAGCGTATTTTTGATTTTTGAGAGCCGAA
>JAOACU010000005.1 GCA_026417715.1 Anaerolineae bacterium
AAAGTAATGCTGGTAAGGCAATCTGTCACGCTGAGCCCTTCCTTACGTCAGGGTAAACTCCGCGAAGCGTCTCGCAAAGTCCTTTGAGAGATTCTTCGGCGCACAAAGCGCGCCTCAGAATGACACTCTCAGCATTACTTTTTGATCACCACCCTCTTGAGTAACTGGTCAATCGAGTATCCTTTGGCAATCAGCGCCAAGACGGTGTCAACGGGTATTCGTGTTCCCTTGAATGTCAATTGTCCGTGACAAATCTCTGGATCAATCACGAGATATTTGCCAACTTCGACGTACTTCATCCTTCCCCCTTTTCGCGCGCGCGCCGCGCCTCTTCTAGTGCGCGTTCCAATTGCTCGCGCCATTCTTGCGCGCGCGATTTTGGCACCGGCGACGTAGGTGGCGCTGGCGCGATCGCGTCCGTCGTCCGTCTTTCCTCCGCCATCGGTCGTCCGTCATCGGTCGTCGTCCGTCCTTCGTCCCTTCGCTCTGGCTCAGGGCAAGCCTCCGTCGTCCGTCCTTCGTCCTCCTCCACCGCGCCCACGTGCTCGAACCACGCCATCGGTTGTTCTTCAGGCGCGGGAGGCGTTTCGGCTTGCGTTGAGGGCAAGGGCGGTTCCTCTTCGATGATGAGCGGTGCCGCAACTGTTTCTGGTGGCACAAGTTGTTCGGGCGGCGTCAGTTCTTCGCTGATGACCGGCAGAGGTTCGGGCTCTTCGGGAATTTCTTCCTCGACGATCGGTTCACTCTCGATCAGTGCACGCCAAGGTCCGTGAATGCCATCATCGGTGACGCCATAGTACACGAAAATTTGATCGCCGATGCGTTGGGCAAAATCGTAGCGAATTTTGCCCGCGCGCTTGTACGTTTTGATGAGCGCGATATTGTCCACCCAACGCAATTGATTCGGGTCGAAGGGATGCTTTTCGCGCTCAGCGATGGCGTACTGCCACAGACGCCGCGCGCTCTTTAGTGTGACATTTTGCACGATGCGCCGATTGCGCAGATCGCGCACCGAATAGTACCACACACCCTTGCGTTGTTCCGCAGAAACGATTTCTACGCCCGTGCGCGGCGGTTCGATGCTTGGCGCGGCTGCCGGCGTTTCGACTTTGGCTTCAGGTGGCGCTTCGGGCACGAGTGGTGGGGGTTCGATGACACCTTGTGCCGCGAGTTCGATCGCGAGCGCGTCACGCACGAGTTGCAAAATTTCGTCGCGCACCGCGAGTCCGGTTTCGTTTTCCGAACGAATGTAGATGTAACTTTCGTCGAGCACGTACGGCACTTGACTACCGCGCGGCACGATCACTTGCAACACATTCTTGCCCTGACTCTTGAGCACTTCGATTTGCACTTCGAGTGGTGGCAAAATATTTTTGGCGATTGCCGCGCGCAATTCGGTGATGGCAGACTCGGGGCGATCAATCCCCGCGACAGGTTTGCGCGCATCCGCGCTCGCGCCGATGTAGATGGTGCCGCCGTTCGTGTTCGCTAGCGCGACCACGTCTTCCAGAATGCGTCGCGCAACGCCGCGTTTTTCGTGCAAGCGTTCGTGAAATGCCTGCACAAGTGTTTCGCCGTGTTCGCGCGCTTCGCGCAATGGATCGAACGGCTCGGCGGTGGGACGATACGGACGCGTGCGCGCAAAATCGTTGCCCAGAAACACGGCTTTGATCGCGTCGAACGAAAGTTCATCGAGCAAAATTTCGGTGACGCGATCACCAACCCCAAGTTCGTTCTTGTAGCGCGGATCGAAATCGAGCCGATGCGCATCGCTTCCTTGAATGCAGTGCATTCGACGCGGGTATTCAGGTTTGGTGCCGCTGAAGAAAAGCGCGGTGCGTCGCCGCGATTTGGAATCGAGATCAGTCACTTCGAGCGCGTGCAGATTGGGGTCTTGAGTGTAGGCGATGCGCGTCTGTCCGCCAAAGTCAATGCCGGGCAACGCCACGCCGTGCGACGAGTTGGCGTGCGCGGCAATCACGAGCGCGCCGGCTTCGTTGAGGATGCGATACGCGGTGAGCACATCGGTCGTCGCGCCCACTTCGCTACTGCCCAAATCGAGTTTGTCCGGTGGAATACGGAGTAGCAGGAGCAAGTGCTCGAGTTCGCGCACGGTCGTTTCGGGTGGAAAGAGCGCGAGGATGTGCAAGCCGAGTGTGGCGGTGAATTCAAAACCGGGTAAAAGTAGAATTTTTTCGCGCAGTCGCCGATATTCGTCGAGGCGCGCGCGTTCATCGTCGCGCATTCGTTTCAACCGCTCGAGCATTTCGAGCGATTCGATTTCGGCGAGCATACGCGCGTAACCGGCGACGGTGTTGTGATCGGTGAACGCGATCACGTCGAGATGTTTCTCTTCGGCTTTTTTCAAAATGTCGAGAAAAGTAACGTTGGGTTGTTTGTAGTCAGCAGACGCCGGGGTATGCAAATGCAAATCCATTCGATACCACTGGCGTTGCGTGGATTTCTTTCGATGAGCCATAGGAATCCTTTCGGGTGTTAAACCCACACGCGGTCGCGTGTGCTTCCCGAAGGATCATCGCGGGGTAAAATTGCCGAGGGGACGCTGTGACGAAAGACGGAGGACACAGGATTTGAGATTTTCGATTTTCGATTTTTGATTTGCGATTGAGTGTGCCATCGTGAGTGTCCAGCGGCAATCGAAAATCGGCAATCAGGCTTTGGTCATTCGTCCTTCGTCTTTGGGTCTTGTGAATAATTGTCGCTGGTTACAAATCGTTCTGAGGACTCGATAAAATGTGTCTGGCGTGTGTGTAATTCGCGTGCCTTAATTTTTGTTGCAGGGCTGGTGCGAAGCGAATAAATTCACGGCAACAACTACAAGCCCGCCCTTCGCTGGGCTCAGGGCAAGCCCTACGCGGGCTAGATAGCCGCCGAATGGGCGGCTTTGGGTTTTTGTCGCGGCGACTTGCAGTCGCCAACACTGCACCAACCCGTAATTTTCGTTGCCAGCGTGTTGCAGGGTGGACGAATGTAATTTCTACGATGGGCGTGTGGCACCGTTGTTCCGAACAATCCAATGTTCACGCGCCACCGAGTCATTCAATTCAATGTCCACTCACCTTCAACACAGATTGCGCCCATCCGCCAATCATCGAGTCACCAGGCGTGAGCACTCGGCAGAATACGAACCAGCAATGATCCTTCGTTGGGAATAGGGACAAGCGCGCGGGGTTGATCCACAAAGTAACACGAAGGACACGAAGAGTCACGAAGAAAAAATTCGTGTTCCTTCGTGTTCTTCGTGGAAAAAATTCGCGCGTGTCCCAAGTTGGATAAAAACGATTCAGTTGCGTTTCTTGGCGTTGCGCGCTGACTTGTCTTTAGCCGAAGCGCGCGTTTTTTCTTCTTCTTCCTCCTCCGGCGCGTCGCCATTGTCGCTGATGGGTTGAATGGGTGTCGGCATCAATGCCGCGTTGAAAACTTCGGTGACGTTGTCCACGAGGACGAACGTCATTTCTTTGCGCACATCGTCGGGCAAGTCGTCCAAATCTTTTTCGTTGCGGCGCGGCAGAATCACCGTTTTGATACCGGCGCGATGCGCGGCGAGGACTTTTTCTTTGATGCCACCAACGGGCAACACGCGTCCGCGCAAGGTGATTTCGCCGGTCATTGCCACATCGTTACGCACCAAGCGATTCGTCATCAACGACGCGAGCGCGGTTGCCATCGTCACGCCGGCGCTGGGACCATCTTTGGGCGTCGCGCCATCGGGCACGTGCAAGTGAATGTCACTCTTTTCAAAGAGTTTGGGATCAATCCCCAGTTCTCTGGCTTTGGAACGCACATACGACAGCGCGGCTTGTGCCGATTCTTTCATCACGTCACCCAGTTGTCCTGTGACGATGAATCCTTTACCGCCGGGCATTCGCGTCGCTTCGATGAACACAATGTCGCCGCCGACAGGCGTCCACACCAAACCGGTCGAAACGCCGGGGACGCAAGTGCGTTCGGCGACTTCGGCGTAGAACTTGGGTTTGCCCAGCAATTCACTCACCTTGTCGCGATTCACGACAATCGGTGCGGGTTTGCCTTCAGCGATGTGCGTTGCCACTTTGCGGCAAATGCGTCCGATTTCGCGTTCGAGGTTGCGCACGCCGGCTTCGCGCGTGTACTCGCGCGTGATAAGTCGAATTGCATCATCCTCGAACGCAATCTCTTCAGGTTGCAGTCCGTTTTCTTTGACTTGGCGCGGGATGAGATAATTTTTAGCGATGTGGAGTTTTTCCTCTTCCGTGTAACCCGACAGCGTGAGAATCTCCATTCGGTCGCGCAGCGCGGGCTGAATCGGCTCAAGGTAATTCGCGGTGCAGATGAAAATCACCTGCGACAAATCAAAGTCCACGTCGAGATAGTGATCGCGAAACGTTTTGTTTTGCGCGGGGTCGAGCACTTCCAACAGTGCCGACGATGGATCGCCGCGAAAATCGGCGCCGATCTTGTCCACCTCGTCCAGCATCATCACAGGATTGCGCGACTCGGCGCGACGTAACGATTGGATGATGCGTCCAGGCAACGCGCCGATGTACGTGCGGCGATGTCCGCGAATCTCTGCTTCGTCGTGCATTCCACCCAGCGACATTCGGATAAACTTGCGTCCGAGCGCGCGCGCGATGGATTGTCCCAGCGAGGTTTTGCCAACGCCCGGCGGTCCGACAAAGCAGAGAATCGAACCTTTGTAGGTTTTGGCTTCTTCATCGCCGCCACGCTCCAAGCGCAACTTGCGCACCGCCAAGTATTCAAGGATGCGCTCTTTGACATCCTTCAGGTCATAGTGATCTTCATCGAGGATTTGCCGCGCGCGCGCAATGTCGAGATTGTCTTCGGTCGTCTTTGACCAAGGCAATTCGACGAGCCAATCGAGATACGTTTTGATGACGTGATACTCGGCGGCGGCAGGCGGCATCGTCTTCATTCGATTCAGTTCGCGCCGCGCTTCTTTTTCCGCCTCGGGCGTCATTTTCGCTTCGGCGATTTTCTTTTCATACTCTTTGATTTCGAGCGATTGTTCGTCTTCTTCGCCGAGTTCTTTTTTGATTTGCTTGAGTTGCTCGCGCAAGATATATTCGCGTTGCGTTTTTTCCAACTCACCTTGCGCTTGCGATTGAATCTTGCGCCCCAGTTCAAGGACTTCGATTTCCTTCGTAATCAGGGCGTTGAGTTTGATCAGTTTGTCCGCGACCTTGTCAATTTCCAAAATTTCTTGCGCGTCCTTGAGTTCCATCCGAATCGTCGTCGCGAGCATATAGACGAGTTGTCGCGCGTCTTCGGCGTTCAATGCGGCGACGAGCAACTCTTCGGGGAGGTAGGACGCGAGTGAGACGAGACGGCGGAACAGTTCAATCGTGTTGCGCACTAACGCTTCTTCTTGCAAACTCTTTTCGAGCACATCGGGACGCACGCGCACGCGCGCGCGCAAGTACGGTTCAGTCGCGGTAAACTCTTCGATTTGGATGCGCTCGATACCTTGCACGATGAGACGAATCGTGTTATCGGGTGCGCGCAAGAGACGCAGAATCGTAGCGGCAGTGCCGACGGTGTACACATCGTTTGGTCCCGCTTCTTCGATCTTTTCGTCCTTCATCGTCACCAGCGCGACCATACGATTCGGAGTGCGCGCCGTATCGTCCACGAGTTCGATCGAGCGCGGCTGACCGACGCTGAGTGGAATCACGGTCAACGGATAAACGACGGTGCCGCGTAGTGGCAGCACAGGCAATTCGGCAGGGATATTCGGATTTGTTTCGGTTTCTTTCTTCTGTTCCGTGATGGGTTGATCCATAAGCGGCTCCGAAAAATTATCGCCAATCAATCGTAACTACTCGCCACAGAGGACACAGGGAACACAGAGGAAAAAACAAGAATTGCTCTGTGGCGAAAATTTCGGTACGGCTGGGCAGTTACAATCAATCGGAGGAATGGGTGCGTATCGGAATACGATGTTCTTGCTTGGCTTTGGGGACAGTCACGTAGAGTAATCCATTTGTGTACTTGGCGTCAATGCGATCAGCGTGATAGTTGCCACCCAGATAAACTTGGCTAATGAACTCGCCATAATGAATTTCCAAACGATGATAACTGGACTTGGCATCCATATCTTGCCGTGTGCCACTAATCGTCAAGACGCGGTCAACAAAGGTGATATGAATATCGTCGGGATTCATTCCCGCGATTTCGACCTTGACGATGATGGCATCCTCGGTCTCGTACACATCGGTTGGTGGATGCCACACGCGCGGACGCGCGCGGCGTTCGGACGGAAACAACAGATAGAGCATTCGATCCATCTGTCGTTCCAGTTGATCAAGGTCATCCGCCTCGAGCAATTCTTGGGTCATTACCATAACCGCCTCCCCACAATGGCAAAAATAAGTCACCCTTGCGCGGTGACAGTTGTATTTTAACACATTTGGGCAAATCGCTCAAGTGGTAAACGAAAACCCACCCCTTGCATTCTATCCCACTTTGCGCTATAGTATAAGCAAGGGGCAAATGCCGGAGTTTGCCTTAAAAAAATATTTGGGGTGAACTGAGTCCTACGGTGCGATTCAGTTCGAGAGGAGGAATCTTATGCTCGTACGCGAAACAATGACACCCGATCCGATCGTTGTGCATCCCGATACTTCGTTCGGCGATGCGATGGAGTTGCTGCGCGCCAAGCGCATTCGTCGCTTGCCAGTCGTGGACGACAAGGGCGCGCTGGTCGGTATCGTCGTCGAAAAAGATTTGCTCAAAGCCGCGCCATCGCCTGCCACGACGCTCAGCGTGTACGAAATTCCGTATCTCTTGTCCAAACTCAAAATCAAGGACATTATGACCAAGCGCGTCATTACGGTTGAGGAAGACTGGCCTCTGGAAGAAGCCGCGCGCGTGATGGTCGAACACAAGATCGGGTGTTTGCCGGTGGTGCGCGGCAACAAGGTGATTGGCATCATCACCGAGACGGATATTTTCCGCGCGATGACGCTCGCGCTGGGGGGCGAACCGCAATCGTTGCGCGTGATGGTGCAGGTGCCTGATCAAAAAGGTGAACTTGCTAAACTCTCCAACCAAGTTGCGCAGTTGGGTGGTGATATTCGCAGTTTGGTGACACTCGTGGGCAAAGAGTCCAAGCAAGGCGAGATCACGATGAAGGTGCTAGGTGTCAAACGCGATGAGTTGGTATCAGCCCTCGAAAAAATTGGTGTCCGCGTGATAGATGTGCGCGAGGTCGGTGCCAAATACGAACCGCGTTTGATTTCGTCACACTAGATAAAAACCCGAAGGACTTGTCAAGACCCTTCGGGTTTTTTATAGGGCTTTGTCAAAGTCGCGTTACCCTGTCATTCTGAGTGACCGAAGGGAGCGAAGAATCTCTCAAACCACTTTGCGAGACGCTTCGCGGAGTTTACCCTGACGTAAGGAATTTGTCCTGAGCGAAGCGAAGGAAGGGCTCAGCGTGACAAATCGAACCACTCCCAAGGTTAACTTTGACAAAGCCCTGCCAACCCTGAGTTACTTCTTGACGTGAACCATAAATTTTGTTACACTGACGCTAGGCGTTATTTTTCAACCCTAGGGAGGAAATTGAATGGCTGTTGCATCACTACTCGTTGCCAAAGGCAAAAGTGAGATTTATGCGTTACCTAAGATGCTCAACCGGCATGGTTTGATTGCCGGGGCGACGGGCACAGGAAAAACGGTCTCGCTTCAAGTGATTGCCGAGAATTTGAGCAAGATTGGCGTGCCGGTGTTTGCCGCCGATGTGAAAGGTGATCTCGCGGGTATCAGTCAGCCCGGCGGAAACAATCCCAAGGTCGCCGAACGCATCAAACAACTTGGTCTGAAGGATTTTGCATTCGAAGGATGTCCAGTGACGTTCTGGGATGTGTTTGGAGAACAAGGGCATCCGATTCGCGCGACCGTCTCCGATATGGGACCTTTACTCTTGGCGCGTTTACTGAATTTGAACGAAACGCAAGCGGGCGTTCTTGCCATCATCTTCAAGATTGCAGACGATAACGGCTTGTTGTTACTCGATTTGAAAGATTTGCGCGCGATGGTGCAGTACGTTGGCGACAATGCCGCGCAATTCCGCACCGAATACGGTAACATTTCGGCGGCAAGTGTCGGCGCGATTCAACGTGGGTTGTTGCAATTGGAACAGCAAGGCGCGGACAAATTCTTTGGCGAGCCGATGTTGGATATTCAAGACCTTTTGCAAACCGATAGTCGCGGTAACGGAATGGTCAACATCATCGCCGCCGATAAATTGTTCCAATCGCCCAAAGTCTATTCCACTTTTTTGCTGTGGCTGTTAGCCGAACTGTACGAGAATCTGCCCGAAGTGGGCGATCTGGAGAAACCGAAATTGGTGTTCTTCTTCGATGAAGCGCATCTCTTGTTCAACGATGCGCCTCAAGCCCTGATGGAAAAGATCGAACTGGTTGTGCGCCTGGTGCGTTCAAAAGGCGTGGGCGTGTTTTTCATCACGCAAAACCCACTCGATATTCCGGACATTGTGTTGGGGCAGTTGGGCAATCGTGTGCAACACGCTTTGCGCGCCTACACGCCGCGTGATCAAAAAGCCGTACGCGCGGCGGCGGAAACGTTCCGCGTCAATCCCGAACTCGATACCGAAAAGGCGATTCTCGAACTGGGTGTGGGTGAAGCGTTGGTATCGTTCCTTGATGAAAAAGGCGTGCCGGGCATCGTGCAGCGCGCGTTCATCGTACCACCGCACAGTCAAATCGGCGCGATTACGCCGCAACAACGTCAGCAAATTATGCGGCAATCGCTTGTGGCAGGGCATTATGAACGCACGGTTGATCGCGAATCGGCATACGAGTTACTCAAACAGCGCGCCGAGCAAGCCGCGCGGCAGAAAGAAGTGACTCAGCCCAAAGCCACGCGCGCGCCGTCGCGTCAAACCGATGATTTGATGACGGCGTTTATGAAGAGCGCGGGACGCGCGATTGCCAGTCAAGCCGGGCGTGAAATCACGCGCGGGATTTTGGGATCGTTGCTAGGCACTTCGCGCCGGCGATGATTCTTGGTAACTACTCAGCCATACTGAATTTCCGCCACAGAGCACACAGGGGTCACAGAGAAATTTTTGTTTTTCTCTGTGTTCCCTGTGGCATACCTGAGTAGTTACGATTCTTGGGAGGTAACAGATGAGTTCAACGAATGATCCGTTAGCCACTGCGCTCGGTGGTTTGCTTGGTGCGCTGGTGAACGGCGCGGTACAAGCGCGCAGTCAAACACAACAAACAGAGCAACCACCCGAATTGGTGCTTGGGTCAATCTCCGAAAGCGAAACGCCGCGTGGTCAATCCGCACCTACGATGGAGGAGGTTCTTGGGTCGCTGTTAGGAGGCACCGCTGGGACTCAACCCCGTGGTGGTGAAGACGCGTTGGGTTCGTTGCTAGGGAGTCTGCTAGGAGGGGGCACCTCGGCGGCTCAGCCACGCGCGGGCGATGAGGCGTTGGGATCGCTACTGGGAAGTTTGCTCGGTGGCGGTGCGCCTTCGACTCGATCAGGTGCCGGCGACGAAGTGTTGGGATCGCTGTTGGGAAGTTTGCTGGGTGGCGGAACAACAATGCCATCACAGCGTGGTTATCCACCCTCGCAGGTACCTGCGACTGGCGATCCCATCGGTACGCTGTTGAGTGGTTTGCTGGGTGTGGATGTAGGTGGCGGCGCGGCGACGATTGCGAATAATCCTATTGCGAATGCGTTTGTGCAACCCATCGCCGAGGCATTGGCGCGCAAAACCGGAATGGCGCCTGGCATTGCGCGAGTCGTTGTGGTGTTTGCCATCAACGCGTTGCTGTCGGGGTTGACGCAACAAGGCGCGCGCCAAAAATTCAGCCGCGAGGAATTGATCGAGAAATTGCAAAGCGGCGAGCCGATTACGCAAAAGTATCTGAAAGAAAGCGGCTTGTTGCCGGCATTGGTGGAAGAGACTGGCTTGAATCAAAAAGTGGCAGCACAAAGTTTGCAACAAGTTTTCCGAGCGTTGGGTACGCAGATGATCGAGGGGACACCCGAAGAGCGTCAGCAAGAATTGCAAACGTTCTTGCGAAAATGGAAATAGACGCGCATCATTGCCGCTGAAAGGTGGATGGGGCTTGATTGCTGTCAAGCCCCATTTTGCGTTTGGCGACTGAAACGACGAAGGACGGAGGACGGAAGACGAAAATCGGCAATCAAGCATCGGTCATCCGTCATCGGTCATCGCAAGAGAGAAGAAATGACTCGGCGAAGTAAAATTCTGCTCACACTCGGAATGATCATTGCCGCGATTGTGATTGCAGTTCTTGCAGTCAACATCGCCTTGCAACCGAGCGCGCCCAGCGTACAATTCACGGGTGTTGGTACGAGCACTTGGTATGCGGTTCACTTTACCACGCCCAAGAATCCGCCCAAGGAAAGTAATCCACCCGATAGTTTGGACGCCGCGCTCGCGCGCCTGATTCGTTCGGCGCAATCGAGCATAGACATTGCCACCTATCAATTCGATTTGTCCAACGTGTTGCATGCGATCCTCGATGCGAACAAGCGCGGCGTCAAGGTGCGCGTGGTCACGGATATTGATATTTTGAACAATCCGAAAGAGAATCAATTGTTTCAGGAATTGAAGAACGCGGGCATTCCGATTGTCGGTGGAAACAGCAAGGCGATTATGCACAACAAATTTGTGATCGTGGACAAACGCGCGGTGTGGATGGGTTCGTGGAATTTCACGCTCTACGATACGTATCGCTACGATAACAACGGCATCGTCGTTCAATCGGCTGAACTGGCGCGCAAC
Organism: Anaerolineae bacterium; assembly: GCA_026417715.1. Classification (GTDB taxonomy): domain Bacteria; phylum Chloroflexota; class Anaerolineae; order UBA4142; family UBA4142; genus VGOB01. The sequence continues at coordinate 10,815 of JAOACU010000005.1, forward strand.
TATTCTGTCACCTTTGACAAGATGTTCAATGACAAACAATTTGGTCCTGCGCGCCGGCGCGGCGGCACAACATCATACTTGACGATTGGCGGTAGCGTTGTCGAAAACTATTTTGCGCCCGAAGACAAGGTGGCGGAAAAAATCATCGCGCGACTCCAACAAGCCGCGCGCACGATTGATTTTATGGCATTTGCCTTCACCGACGAAGCCATTGGCACAGCGGTACTAGAGCGCGCGCAGGGTGGCGTGGTCGTGCGTGGTGTGTTCGAGTCCACTCATGCCGATTCATCCGTCAGTCAGTACGGCAGATTGAAACGCGCGGGACTCGATGTGCGCCTCGATGGCAATCCGTTTTTGATGCACCACAAGGCTTTCATCGTGGATGGCAAGACCGTGATCTTTGGTTCGTTCAATTTTTCGCGCAACGCGGAAGAAGAGAATGACGAAAACCTGCTGATTGTTGACGATATTCCGCTCGCGCAAGCATTCGCGGCAGAATTCGCGCGTGTGTATGAACAAGCCAAACGGTAGTTAGCGTGCATTGATAAATTGACGCGTAAGCATATCGGTTGTATGATGAGGGCGTATGAGCGTGGTATCGTTCAAAGGCACACGTGAGGGGCTTGTCATCACGTTGGGCGAAGGCGCGTGGCGCGAAGTGTTGAACGATTTGATGACGCAACTCAGTCGCCCAGGGGCACAATCGTTTTTTCAAGGCGCGCGCGTGTTCTTGGAGACCGGCGCGCGCGCGCTCGATGTAACGCAAATCGAAGAGTTGATTGCGTTGCTTGCCCAGTATCGAATGACGTTGGTGGCAGTGAGCGAACCCTCTAGTCAAGAAGCGTTCAATCGTGTGCGCACATCGTTGCTTGCTCCGCCCGAAGTAATGTTGGCTGAAGAGACTGTTCCTTCTCAATCGGTGGCGAGAGATGAAACGTACGCGCTGTTGGTGCATCGCACGGTGCGGTCGGGACAAACGTATCAGTATGCAGGGACGATTGTGGTGATTGGAGATGTGAATCCGGGCGCGCAACTCGTCGCCGAAGGTGATGTGATTGTTTGGGGTAAGTTGCGTGGCGTGGTGCATGCGGGCGCGGCGGGAAATGACAATGCTATGGTAGCGGCGTTGGTGCTTGCGCCCACGCAATTGCGGATTGGGCATTTGATTGCGCGTGCTCCAGAGCAAAAACGAACGCTCTATTTTCCCGAAGTAGCGCGTGTGCGCGACGGGCGAATTATTGTTGAACCTTGGACGGAAACCTAAGACTTTTTTTTCTCCACGAAGGACACCAAGCACCATCAAGTTTTTGTACCTTTTTTCGTGACCTTCGTGTCCTTTCGTGGATGGAAATCCTTGTTCTGCATAGTGTCGGTGATGGAGGAATCGAATGGCAGGGCGCATCATCACTCTGACTTCTGGTAAAGGTGGTGTGGGCAAGACTACTGCAACGGCGAACATTAGCGTAGCCCTTGCTCGCGCTGGGCAACGCGTGGTGTGCGTGGACGCGGATATTGGTTTGCGCAATTTAGATGTGGTGATGGGCTTGGAGAATCGCATTGTCTATGATTTGGTAGATGTTGTGGAAGGGCGCGCGCGTTTGCGGCAAGCCCTCATCAAAGACAAACGCTTGCCCGAATTGCAATTGTTACCAGCGGCGCAGACGCGCGATAAAACTGCCGTCACCGAAAAGCAGATGATCAAGTTGTGCGAAGAGTTGCGCAAGGACTTTGATTTTGTGTTGATTGATTCACCAGCAGGAATCGAGTTGGGTTTTAAGAATTCGATCGCACCGGCAGACGAGATTATTATTGTCGTTACCCCCGAAGTTTCAGCCGTACGCGATGCGGATCGCGTGATCGGTTTGATCGAAGCCAGTGAAAAGCCCGCACCACGTCTCATCATCAATCGTTTGCGTCCTGCGATGGTTCGACGTGGCGAGATGTTGGATACGGCAGATATTCTCGAAGTGTTGGCAATCGAATTGTTGGGCATTGTGCCCGAAGACGAAAGCATTATCACTTCGACGAACAAGGGGCTACCCGTCGCGCTGGAAAATCGTTCCCCAGCAGGCGCGGCGTTTCTGCGCATCGCGCGACGCTTGCTTGGCGAGAATGTGCCATTCGAGACCTTTGATGATTCGACGGGCTGGTTGGAGCGACTGACGAAATTCCTCAAACGGTAATGGCATTGACGGAAGACGGAGGAGACTATGAATTTCTTGTCGCGTCTTTTGGGGAGAGAGCCAGAAAGTGCAGAGATCGCCAAGCAACGGTTGCAACTGGTGTTGGCACAGGATCGCTTGAACATTTCCCCCGAAACATTGGATATGTTGAAGGACGAAATGATTGAAGTGATTTCTCATCATATCGAAATTGATCGAGCGAATGTACAGGTTTCGGTGACACATACCCCACAAGGCAACTGCCTGGTGGCAAATATTCCCGTGATTCGAACGCGCGCGCCCCAGACCACTGCGCGCGGGCGGCGCGCGCGCGCGGCGCGTACGCGTGCATAAAACGTTATGGATCGGCTAGCACGTCCCCGTTTCTCCTACTTTGATTTTTGGCTTTTGGGTGCCACGCTCCTTCTCACCAGCATCGGTATCTTGATGATCTACAGCGCGACCGAATGTATCACTGGTGAGCCACTCGATTGGGCAAGCCCTACCGTGCGTCAAGGTTTGTATGCGCTCGCGGGCTTGATCGCAATGTTTCTCCTGACCTTGATAGATTATCGCGTCTATATCTCACTTCGCTGGGTGCTTTGGTTGGGCATTGTGGGATTGCTCGCGATTGTCTTTGTGATTGGGCAAGTGACGTTGGGCGCGCAACGTTGGATTGATTTGCGCTTTTTTCTGTTTCAACCTTCCGAGTTGAGCAAACTGGTGTTGGTGCTTGTCCTAGCGCAGTACATTGCCGCGCACGAGTCCGAGATGACGCGCTGGCGTCGTCTGGCGATGTCGTTTGGTATCGTTGCCCTGCCGATGCTCCTCGTGTACTTGCAACCCGATTTGGGCACCGCCATTATCATCGGTGCCACGTGGGGCTTGATGGTGTTGGCGACAGGAATACGTTGGCGCGATGCCTTGCTACTCGTAACGATCTTGGTCGTCTTGGCACCGCTGGTGTGGACTAATTTGCGTCCCTATCAGCAAGACCGTATTTTGACTTTTCTCGATCCTGCGCGCGATCCGTTAGGGTCGGGATACAATGTGACGCAAGCGCGCATCGCCTTGGGGGTGGGCGGATTTTGGGGCGCGGGATTTTGTAGCGGTCCACAAAGTCAATTGCGTTTCTTGCGCATTCGCCAAACCGATTTTATCTTTTCGGTAGTAGGTGAAGAACTTGGATTTAGCGGCGCGGTGTTCGTCATCGCGCTGTATGCGTTCATCCTGTTCCGCCTGCTGCGTGCCGCAACGCTCGCACGTGATGCGTATGGCAGACTGATTGCGTTGGGTATCAGCGCGGTGATATTTGTGCAAACGTTTGTCAATCTGGGTATGAACGTTGGCTTGATGCCGGTGGTGGGGATTCCTCTGCCGTTTATCAGTGCTGGAGGTAGTTCGTTGGTTACGCTGTATGCTGCGCAGGGCGTGGTGCAAAGTATTTTACTGCGTCATCGTGAATTGCGTTTGGAAGGTGCAGGACAACGCTATGTTTAATCGAATGGAATGGAAAGGATGGCGGGCGTGGAAGAATGGATAATGCTTCTCGTGCTAGTGTTGACGATCGCAACTTTGGCGAGTTTTGCTCTGGGAACGCGTATGAACGTGCGTTCAGGTGAACGGGTTGCCAAGTGGTTACAAGATGGTTTACCAGTCATCAGTGACAAGACGACGATGACGTGGATCGGTTCTGCCGCGTTGATGTTCAAAATGGCAAAAGCCAAAGGACCGTATCGCAGTGCTGAAATCGTGCTTTCTTTCGAGCCGCGCGATTTGGTGTTGATGTGGCTATGGGCGCGTTGGCGCGGACGACGCGATGTGATGATTTTTCGTGGTACACTCACCGCCGCGCCACATTTTGAATTAGAAATTTTCGACCCGCAGGGTTGGATGAATCGTGATGCGATCGAACGAGTGCAACAGAAAAGTTGGACCCAAGTGACTCTTCCGAATACGAATTTGCGCGCGTATTGTGTCGGTGCACTGGATTCCGCGCGGGTGCGCACGTGGGTGACTTTGGCTACTCAAGCGGGTGGCAGACTGGCGCGCTTGTCGTTGCGCCGCCAACCACCCAACGTGGAGATTCATTGGCTTTTGCCGAACGCAACCACCTCCGCGCGCGCGTGGTTTCGGGACGTGCGCGAGATCGGGCAACAGGCGTTACGTATCGAGCAAGGAGGTAACGATGCCTTTGATGACTAGAGACGACTATATTGCCAGTCTGCGCGCGCTGAAAAGGCGCGTGTTCATTCACGGCGAACGTGTCGAAAACGTCGTGGATCATCCACTCGTGCGTCCTTCGCTGAATGCGTGCGCGATGACGTACGAACTCGCGCACGCGAGCGAACACGCGGCGTTGATGCGCGCTACCTCAAATCTCACTGGAGAGACCATCAATCGTTTCACACACTTGCATCAGAGCACGGCTGATTTGATTGCCAAGGTCAAGATGCAACGCTTGCTCGGTCAAACGACTGGGTGTTGTTTTCAACGTTGCGTTGGAATGGACGCGTTCAACGCGCTCGATTCGGTGACGTACGAAATGGACCAAGCGTTGGGAACAAATTACCACGCGCGATTTCGCGCGTATCTGCGCGACGTGCAAACGCGCGATCTCGTCGTGGACGGCGCAATGACTGACCCCAAAGGCGATCGTCGTTTGAGTCCATCGCAACAAGCCGATCCTGATGTGTTCGTTCACATCGTCGAACGAAAATCGGATGGCATTATCGTACGCGGCGCGAAATTGCATCAGACTGGTGCGCTCAACTCACACGAAATTGTGGTAATGCCCACCCAAACACTTGGCGAAACCGACAAGGATTACGCCGTCTCGTTCGCCGTTCCCGCCGATGCGTCGGGAATCGTGATGATTCTGGGACGCCAACCCTCCGACACGCGTAAACTGGAAGACGCGCCGCGCGATGTGGGCAACCGCGAGTTCGGTGGACACGAAGCCGTGATTGTGTTCAACGATGTGTTCGTGCCTTGGGAACGCGTGTTTATGGCGGGCGAGTATGCGTTCAGTGGAAAATTAGTCGAACGTTTCGCGGGGTATCATCGCCAAAGTTATGGCGGTTGCAAAAGCGGCGTGGGTGATGTGCTCATCGGCACGGCGCAGATGCTCGCGCAGTATCAAGGTGTGGACAAGGCATCGCACATTCGCGACAAAATCGTCGAGATGATTCATCTCAACGAAACGCTGTACGCGTGCGGCATCGCTTGTTCCGCTGAGGGCAAACCCACTGCATCGGGCACGTATCTGATTGATTTGTTGCTCGCGAACGTATGCAAGTTGAACGTGACGCGTTTTCCGTACGAAATCGCGCGTCTCGCGCAGGACATTGCGGGTGGCTTGCTGGTGACCTTGCCTTCGGAAAAAGATTTTGCACATCCCGAAGTGGGCGCGCTCTTGCAAAAATATTTGCGCGGTGTAGCAAATTACACCACCGACGAACGTTGTCGGATGTTGCGCTTGCTCGAAAATCTCACACTCGGTCCTGGTGCCGCCGCGTATCTCACCGAGTCAATGCACGGCGCGGGTTCGCCGCAAGCACAACGGATTATGCTTGCGCGTCTCGCCGATTTGGATACCAAGACACGTCTGGCAAAACGTTTAGCGGGAGTCGAATCGCTATGAAAAATTTAACCGTCGGTTGTACGAGTGCACTCGTTGGGTTTGTCATTGGAGTTGTGCTGGGACTCGGTGCGTCATCGCTACTGGGACGCACTGAATCGTCTGCGCCAATTACGCCAGTGATGAGCACCTCGCGCAATGATATGACGATTATCGTTAGTGCCAGTTATCTCAACACGCAGTTACAGCAACTGGTCAAGCAAACCGGCTTGGCAAAGCAAGCCGCGCTCACGCTGACCGCGCCAAACATTGCTCAAATCAACGTGACGATAGAAACTCGGATGATGGGACAAACCGTTACGGGAAATGTGAGCGCGCGTATGCGTGTGGCTGTACAAAGCGGGCGCGTTGTGCTCACCATCGAAAAGGTAGATACTGGCAATGTGAACATTCCGCAAACGCTTTTCGCACCCATACTCGATCAGGTACGTACGCAAGCGGAGGATCAGATCAATCGCATCATCCAGCACGAATTGCAAGGAACAGGTTTGCGCTTGGCGAATGTTCGTATCGCGCCGAATGAAGTCACGCTAGATTTGACGGCACAGTGATTTCGTGTTATAAGGGCGGCGCGCGGAGGTTGGCGATGCTTACGCAAGTGTCTCGGCGACTGTTTACCACGGACGATTATCATCGGATGCTCCAAAATGGTGTGCTCACCGAAGATGATCGGGTGGAGTTGCTCGCGGGGGAGATTTGGCAAATGTCACCGATTAGTAGTCGGCACGCGGCGTGCGTCAAACGATTGAATCAGTTATTATCGCGCCTTGTGGGTGCGCGTGCGATTGTAAGTGTTCAAGACCCTATTCACTTGGGCAGACATTCAGAGCCACAACCCGATGTGGCATTGTTGCAACCGCGTGACGACTTTTACACCGACGCACATCCAGAACCCGAAGATGTCTTGTTGGTCATCGAAGTCGCCGAAACATCGCAAGAGTACGATCGTGCGGTCAAGTTGCCGTTGTATGCCCAAGCCGGCATTTCGCTTGTGTGGTTCGTGGATTTGATGAGCGAATGTGTGCAAACGTACTCTCAGCCCACGCCGCAAGGTTACAGTGAGATTCATCAATACTGGCGTGGTCAAAGTGTGACCCTGATACCGTTTCCCGATGTGTCTATTGCTGTGAACGATATTTTGGGATAAGGGGTGGTCGCCTACGATTCATAATCAGGTAAGTGTTAATGCCTACTGTTCGTGTTATTGGCCCGTATCGCTTTTTCTTCTATTCAGGCGATCGTGACGAACCGCCACACATCCATGTCGAGCGCGAAAAGAGCAAAGCCAAATTCTGGCTTGATCCGGCGCGGCTTGAATACAGCAAAGGTTTTGGTCAAGTAGAAATCAATCGTATACAGCGGCTTGTGGAGAAAAACAAAGAGTTTTTCTTGAGGAAGTGGAATGAGTACTTTGACTGACATGCACTCTATTGCAGTACAACAAGTTACCGTTAGCGAAAATGCCCTATGTGTTGAATTGACGGACGGACGCACGATCTCCGTACCTTTGGCATGGTATCCTCGACTTTTCTACGGTACACCCAAAGAACGTAACAACTGGCGCTTGATTGGTAACGGAGAAGGTATTCACTGGCCCGATCTTGATGAAGATATTAGCGTTGAGAGTATCATATTGGGTAAACGCTCTGGAGAGAGCCAGCGTTCACTGAAAAAGTGGCTTGAACAGCGCGCGTCTTTGGGGCGTCTGTCTTCAAAAACGAGAGCACAGTTACGTACATACACGACATCACAACGTGCGCGTAGTTTGTCCAAGACGCACAGTTAATCAATAGACGTTATTAAAAATAAGGTTTTGTAGTTCATCGTCGCAGAGGACGCTTGCGATGACGAATGCGTAGATTATGCAAACTGGATGCAATTTCCATGAAACTGTCGGCACAATCAGGGCGGGTGTTGCGTAAGGTATCTTTGACGCAACGTAAACGCTTGATGCCCGCAATGGCATGCTCAACGCGCACGCGGACACGCGCCAAAGCACGGTTGTGACGCTTCTCCCCAGGCGTCAACTCTTTGCCGCGCGGCTTTTTTTAGGCTGGTGCGTCTGTTGGACTCTCGGTTCATAGGCTTGGAAAGCCGTGTCCTTCCGCAGAATCGCACGCAAGGGATAGGCAATCTGTTCGCTCTCCGCTACGGTTTTGTCATGCGTTTTACCAACATACGTTGGACTGAGATAGCCCACGCGTTTCGACCGCGTGTTGACAATGACGATGTTCTTGTCACTATGCGTCTTTTTCTTGCCACTGTAGTAACCAATGGTGCTAGTTGACAAAGGGTCTTGAGTTCATTTATGCTGGTGCTAGCCAATTTCAATCAGGAGTAAACCCAATGACCACTCTGGATTTTATCACTGAATTGTTCTGCCATGTAGATAACGCTATGCGAGACGTGCCTAAACACCCCCAATCCTGCCTGTATCCCAGCGAAATTGTCACCCTCGCGATTCTGTTTGCTTTGAAGGGTGTCAGCAACCGCGCCTTCTACCGTTGGATCAAACGCGATTGGCTGGACTGCTTTCCCAATCTGCCCGACCGCACTCGCCTGTTTCGCTTGTTCAAGACCCATCAGGCTTGGGCAGACCGTTTCTTGGCTGACCCGACGGTCTTGGGCGTCGCAGACACCTATGGCATTGAGTTGCTCCATCCGATGCGGGAAGGGCGCAGCGCTCGACAAATCGGTAAGAAAGGACAATCCAATCATCGCTGGATTGTAGGTGGTAAGGAGGCGTTTGTCTTGAATCAATGGGGCTTGATTGTCGCCTGGGGTTGTGCCACTGCGAACGTCCACGATGCCACGTTCCAGTATCTCATCCGCCAGTATCTTGACCGTATGGTGGTCTTGACCGACACGGGCTTCCACGCCCAGACGGGTGATCCAGCGAATATGAAAATCTGTCCGCGTGGGACGTGGAACGTGCGGATGATGGTGGAAACTGTCCTGTCGATGTTGACGACCGTGTGCCACATGAAGAAAATGTTGCATCGCGTTTGGGCGTATTTTCAAGCGCGCCTAGCCTACACGATGGCAGCCTTCAATCTTCTCGTCCAATGGCACGGTCTCAAACCCGATGAGAATGGGTTCGTTCCGTTGTCCATCGCGGAGTTCAGCCTGTAACTAGCACCATTGGTTAGTACTCTGTGCCATCATACGATTCCAAGAACAAATCAATGCGCGGGCGTTTGACTTTTTTGAGTTTACCTGTCTGGGCTACCCGAAGAATCTGTGTCGCTTCGGCAGGTTTGTTCGGCTTGATTTTGGCAGTTCGCAAATCGTCCACGATGTGTTGGATGATGACGAGCGCGTTTTCGCTGATAGTGTTATTGAAATCTTTATACTGATGAACAGCACGTTTGAAATGGGGAGTGGCAACGATCACCGCCACTTGCTCGAACACCGACGCGCCCAGAGTGGTGTTGATGGATTGAATGAACGAGAACAAAGCCATCCGATCTCGCCCCAGCAAACGCACGTGAAACGGCATACTATTTGGTTCAGGGGAATAGTCGGATAGTTTGCGGCGGATTTGATCTTTGAGCAAGTTGGCGATTTGATCGCGTTGGTGATTCGACAATCCCATCTTATTCCTTCATCATAAAAAAGATCGTTTCTTGATAGGGATCGTCACCTTGCTCCGTGCGCTTGGTAACCGCCCGATGGAATTCATCTACAATTCTCAATCCGCTTTGCTTGGCGATTTCAGGATAGAGGCGAAAGCGATCGTTTGCCACCACAAAGATTCTTCCATCAGGTTTTACTAACGGCAAGATGTTTCGGAATACTGTTACAATCCCTTGAATATATTCTTGTTGCGCTTGCTTGGATTTACCTTTTTTCTTTGGACCGATTTCAAGTTCATCTTGACGTGGAAAACCAAACAATTCATAAGCGTAAATGTGTTGGTCGTGATAATCAATCTGCCCCACGTACGGCGGTGAGGTAAAAATACCATCAATCGGTCGGTGGGCGATGACAGTGCTCGCTAACGCGGCGCGTAAATCTACAGTCCGCGAATCGGCTTGAAGAATCGTGATGCTTTTGTCGGAACGTAACTTGTCGAACTCGGCAATGCGTCGCGCAGTATCGCCGCTATAGGCATGAATTTTGGTGATACAGTTATCAATCGGCATACAGTAGCGATTGTGCTTTTTGCACCAATACTTGTCTCCAACAGGCAGAGGTGCTTTAGGCGTAGCCAAATCGTAATGAGGTACCAGACGCGAAGAACGCACCGCGCGACTCAGGATCACGCGCAGCAAATCCTGATACTGATATTGTGGAATCAATCGGCGATAGTAAAGCATTTCGAGCAAGGCGCGCGGTGCAAACCAAGTTCTGAGGTACGTACTGTGGCACTCGTCAAGCAGACTGGCTTTGAGGTTTTCCATTCTCTCTTCGGGAAAGAGAGACAAGTTCACTTCGTCCGAGCGTGTAAGATATTTTGAGAATCGTGTGACGCGCTGTTCGATTTCTAAAATCTCGGCGCGTGCTTTTGCGACATCGTATTTTGCCGCTTTGACGCGCGCAATCAGACAGTTGAAGGGCGAGATGTCAATGCCAATCGTGTGCATTCGCATCTCGTTACCCTGAATCAGGGTTGTGCCAGAACCCATAAACGGATCGAGAATCACAGCGTCGGGTTGGAAATAACGCGCCAGAAACCATTCGACAAGTTGCGGAATGAACTTGCCTAAATACGGGTGAAGGCGATGGACGTGTTTCGTTCGTTGATGTTCTGGAACGTTGTGGAAACCAAGTTCAGGGTGCAGTCCAGCACGATGATGTTTCTCTAGTCCTTGTTCGACCAGCGACAAAAAGATTCTGATTTCCTTGAGCGAAACGCGCAGATGACCATTTTGAGCGCGCTGAATCCGCTCCCCGCGCTCGTTGTATTTCCCGATGCGTCCGCGCTGAATGTAATCGCGGATGTTGTGAGGAGTTTTGCCTACAATGCGCGCGGCTTCTTCGATTGTGACCAATTCCAGATCATCAGACATAGCCACAGACAAAGAACCACTCGAGTAGTGATCAAAAAGTAATGCCGACAGTGTCATTCTGAGGCGCGTTTCTTGCGCCGAAGAATCTCTCAAATGACTATGCGAGACGCTTCGCTGCGCTCAGCGTGACAGATTGCCTTACCAGTATTACTTTTGTGGCACTACCCTCACTCGATTCCTACAAACAAATCCGTCTCGATTGCATCTGCAACCACCACGCGCGATTCCGCGCGGATTAACGTTTCAGTGGACAGTGCCACGCGACGCATCTCGGCGGGAATCTTGTTCCAAATGCTATTTGGATCCATTTGCGAGGCGTGGCAAAAGAGCGCGCTCAATTTCACATCCACAAATTCTGCCACGTCAATCCGCGTCGTGATGGCTTCATCGGGTACGGCGCGTTTCAAAAATTCTTGAAGCGGCACACCCAAGTCCAGCCCCGCCAGTTGCGCCAGTTTCACATATTGCTCGATGCGCCGACGCGGAAACGCGTTCCAATATAACTTGCTCACCGCCCAAGGCGACAAACCTTCACGCGTGATGTGTTCGGGAAAGACACGCGCATCGTCAGCGACCAAGTATGCAATCAACGCGGCTTGGTGAACTTTGATGTGATCGGGATGTCCGTACCCACCTTGCGGATCGAACGTGAGTATCACGTGGGGTTGATGTCGCCGAATGAGGCGCGTCAACTTTTCCGCGACCTCAAGCACGTTGGCTTGCCAGAGCGCGCGCGGGTCGTTGTTTTCTGGTGAACCCAACATTCCCGAATCGCGATAATCGAGAAAATACACATTGCGAATGCCGATTTTTTCTGCCGCACAACGCAATTCGGCTTCGCGCACTTGCCCCAACGTTTCTGATGTTGCCGACACGCCTGGCGCGACCTGTCCCGCTTCGCCGCGCGTCGCGCAGATGAGTGTTACCTCCGCGCCTTCACGCGCGTACTTGTGCATCAAACCACTCACACCTTGTTCATCGTCGGGGTGCGCGTACGCTCCCAGCAAACGTTTCTGTGTCATTGCGATTGTCCTGTCTTGGTTTGGGGACTAACGAGAAAGAGCCACACCGCCATCGCGAGTACCACTGCGCCCACGAGTGCCGCGCCAAAAATTTCAACGATACTTCCCAACACGCGCGCTGCCAGCGCGAGAGTGAGCAACGCGATGAGTACGGGCAGACCGAACGCGCGTATCACGCGCACTGTCGCGCGCAGTGCCGAACCGTTACGCGAGGGCATCAAGTCGGTGCGCGCGCCCAGCACGATCCAGACTAGTACTCCGACAATCAATCCACCGGCGATGCCAACGAGCCACGCGTGAACCATTGCGCGGCGTAGTGCTTCGGCGAACGCAAGGGTGAGAAGCACAACGGCGAGAAAACCGATCACTGGCGCAACATCCCAACGCACACTTGTTCGTCGCGTACTCGCGCGCGTGCGTGGAATGAAAAGTTGGATGATGTAGGTTACAAGGATAAGAATCACCAGCGTTGCAACGATTTGATGCCACATCGTTTATGCCAATTGACGAATTCGAGGGATGCGCCACAACACAAAGAGACTGAACGCGAGTGTCATCGAGCCGCCGAATGCCGCGCCAATCGAAATGCCAAAGTATTGCGCAATCGTGCCTGCGACCAACGCACCAATCGGGAAAAAGCCCAGAAAGACGAGGGTGTACACGCTGATCACGCGCCCGCGCAATTCGTCGGGGACCATCATTTGAATCAGCGTGTTCAGCAGTCCATTCTGCACCATAAAGCCCATTCCTGCAAAGAACAGGAAGAGTAGCGCAAGAAAGAATGAAGGCGAGAACGCCAGGCACAACACCATCGTCGGAAAAAGAATGTTGCCGAATGTCAGCAACAATCCTTTGCGTTGAAAGTTGCCCAGCGATGCAATCGTCAGCGCGCCGGTCAACGCGCCCAAGCCGACAAACGTCATCATCAAACTTTGGCGAATTTCGGAACGCATAAGATTTTGCGCGAATGTATTGAACGCACCCCACAGTGGTGTGGACAACAGCGCGCTCTGCATCAAAGCGATTTCATGTTGCGGGTTCAACACATCGCGCGCGAACGCGGGTACTAGCGCAGAATAACCCATTGCAAACAAATTCGATACTGCCGCCAGCAAAATAAGTACTCGAATCGTTGGATGATGACGGATGTAACTCAACCCTTCGCGCAGTTGCACGAAGGGCGAATCTTTGCGCGGTTTGGGCACAAAGGGTGACAAGCGCATCATCAACAGCGCGCTAATCACCGCGAGAAAAGTGATGCCGTTGAGGAAAAAGCACCACGCGGGTCCCAACATCGCCAAGACGATACCGGCAATTGTCGGACCTAACACGCGCGCGGCATTGAACATCGCCGAGTTGAGCGCGATCGCGTTCATCAAATCTTCGCGTCCCACCATTTCGATCGTGAAGGATTGACGCGTGGGCGCATCGAAGGCTTGCGCCGTGCCGTTGATGAGCGCAAAGATGACAATGTGCCAGGGTTGCACCCAACCCAAGAACACATCGGCGGCAAGCAGAAACGCCGAGCACATCATCATCACTTGGGTGATAAGCAGTAAGCGTCGCTTGGGCATTCGGTCAATCACCACGCCCGCCCAGAGTGAAAATAACAACGTGGGCACAGCGCTGGAAAAACTGACGATACCCAGAAACATTGGCGACTTGGTGAGATCGTACACCAGCCAAGGTTGCGCCACATTCTGCATCCACGTACCGCTGAGTGAGGTCAATTGCCCCACAAACCACAAGCGATAGTTGTGATGTTTGAACGCCGCAAACGTTTGCGCGAATGAGACGCGACGCGGCGCGTGCACACTCGTCGTTGTAGAGACCGTCGTCGAATCAGCCATTGTGATTGTGGAAGGGGCGAGTGTCTCCCGCCCCTTCCGTTCCTTTCCGATTTTATTTTACGCCGAGAGGAATTTGGCGTCAAAACTACGCGCGTAACGCGCGCTAGCGTTGCATTTGAATCGCTTTTGCCAATTCGGGATGAACTTGCCACGTGCCGTTGATGTACACGTGTTTGTCCCAAGGAAAAATCAACAATGCATCGGAGACCAAGCCGGTAACATCAGGCATCGGCTTTGCCCAACTGTGACTGACCAGACTGGCGGTGACCACGCGCGCCGCGCCGTTTTGCTTGATGCGTTGTGCCGCGAGTACCAACGTTTCGCCCGTGTCCGCGATTTCATCCACCACCGCAACGACTTTGTCCGCGACTTGGGCGGAAACGTCCACTTGCCAAATCGGTCGCGCAAAGGTGGGTTGATCTTTGACACGACGCGTGAGACGCACAGGAAAAAACTCACACCGCAAACTACACGCAACAACAGTCGCGGGGAACAAGCCGCCGCGCGCAATACCGATCACGACTTCGATGCCCGCAGGTGCCAATTGTTCCGTGAGACGGCGCGTGAGTTGCTCGAAACGTTCCCATGTGATTTCCTCGATGCCGGTGCGACGCGTGTAATCGTAACTGATGGTCATAGTCACCTCACAGTGGGCGGTGTCCGCACGATGGGGCTGGTCTTTTTTGCCAGAGGATACAGAGGAAAACAAAAATGTCTGTGGCCTCTGCGCTCTAGCGTGAATTTCGATGGGCTGAGTAGTCACGCGGAGTGTACACTCAACCGATTTGTTCGCCCAGATAATTTTGAATGCCCATCTGCTTGATCTGATCGAGTTGGGCTTCTAACCAATCGAGATGCGCTTCTTCGTCCTTGAGAATCGCTTCCAGCATCTCGCGCGTGCCATTGTCACCACATTCGACCGCCAAACGGATGGCGTCGTTGTACATCGTTACGGCACCTTGTTCTGCTTCGGCGTCGTTGCGTAATTGCGCTTCCACATCGGCGCCGATGTGCATCTTGTTGAGGTTGCTGACAATCGGCTGCCCTTCTAGAAACAAAATACGCGCGATGTGCTGTTCGGCGTGTTTCATCTCCTGAATCGCGCGCTTTTCGATTGCCTCGTGCAAACGTTGATAACCCCAGTTCGCACACATCTCGGAGTGAACGATGTACTGGTTGATAGCAGTCAGTTCCTCAGCCAGTAGCACATTCAAGCGGTCAATCACCTGTGGATTGCCTTTCATTGTTTTTCCTCCCCAGAAGAATTTATTTGGATTATACACCAAAATTTGTTTTAGGGGTAGTCGAAGAATGTGGTGTCGCATGGCTGGTGCAAAGTCGGCGCTGGCGACTCGAAGTCGCCGCGACGACCACCCGAAGCCGACC
>JAOACU010000601.1 GCA_026417715.1 Anaerolineae bacterium
GCGTGGTGGAGACGAATTTGGGAAGTGGGACAGTGAGACGGTAGGACAGTGAGACAGTGAGACAGTAGGACAGTAAGACAGTGAGACAGTGCTGTTCCCACTGTCCGACTGTCCTACTGTCCAACTGTCCTACTGTCCAACTGTCCTACTGTTCTACTGCTTTACCCGATACAACATCTCTCCAGCGTGGTGCACCACCAAGATTCCTTCGTCTTCGAGATTCTCCCACTCGCGCAGGTTGATGGTGCGATAATCAGCGTAGCCGAGATTGATGCGCTTGCACACATCTTCAGGAATGCTTGTCGCAAGCGTGACCTGAATGCGCGGAATCTCGATGCCGGTTTGCGGGTCGAAAGTGCCAGTGCCTTTGACATGCGTGCTGTGTGCTTTGATCGAGCCGGGCACATCGGTAAATTTGTCGGGTTGCTTGGTGAAATATTCGAGCGGATGATAACCGATGCGTTCGATCCAATGCCCGTGCGTGATCGAAATCGTTTTGAGATTGGGCGCGTAGATGATGACCTCGCCGCCATCCGCGATCGCGGGTTCGGTTTTGTACATCGCCTTGCCCGCTGTCCACAGTTCATCGTACATCGGCGCGGGAATCGAGAGCACACGCTTGAATGGTTTGTCCACCCAAACGATGTTCAACTGCGCGCTCAGATCTGCCGCCGCGCTCCACGCGTCCACGTGTGAGCCGACGTACAAACCGTGCAACGCTTGCCCGCGCATCACAAAGGCAATGCATGTGATTGGCTTGGGTAAGAATTCTGCCGCGCGATGAATCACGCGACGCACCACGGTCTCCGTGACACAGATTGTTTTTCGATTCGTCACCAGGGCTGCAAGCCAATGCGTAAAGTCAATGATTTCCGCGCCTGCAATGCCGGGAAACAAATATTTCGCGCCGCCCGAAAATCCTACGACTTCGTGCGGAAACACGGGACCAACGATGAGGATGTGCTCGTACTCGAGCACATGTTTGTTGAGCCGCACCGGCACATCTTGCGCGAGCAAGCCGTTGGTCAATGTATCGAGTTCTGCGCGCGAAATCGTGCCGAGTGTCGTTAGCGCGTTGGGATCGTTCCATTGGTGGTTGAACACGTGTGATTTGGGATATTTCGCCGCGCGTTCAGCACTCGTCACGCCAACAAGTTTGGCGATGGCATCGTCCGTCATTGGCGGATGCGGGCCGAGCGCAATCAGATAATCGAGTCGCGCGACGCGCGCACCGAGTTGTTCATACAACAATCGAAACAACATCGGTATCGGCGCGGTGCGCGTGTTGTCGGGAATGATGATGAGCACGCGCTTGCCATCCAGCGCCACGCGCCCCACATCCTGCGAGTTGCCGCTGGAGCGGAACACCACCAAGCGGTCGTAGTCGTTTGTCGTTCGTCCAGAGATCTCGATTTCCAGCTC
>JAOACU010000602.1 GCA_026417715.1 Anaerolineae bacterium
GATGAGGAAGATCTGATCGAACGCGCGCGCTATTTCACCTTCGGTGAGGAGGTGGATCAACGCCTCCGCGCGTTCATCATCGAACGAACCGAGCGGCTCGTCGAGAAAGATGAACGCGGGTGCCGTGCCACGCTCTTGCGGCAAAGTGGCAAGCGCGAACGCGAGACGTAGCGCGAGCGAGAATTGATCTTTGGTGCCGCCGCTAAAAATATTTTTTTCTTTGAACGCGCCGCCGTTCCCAGCGCGTTCATCCCATACCTGAATTTTGTACGTTTCGGGATCGAGTTGCGCGTCGTGGTAGCGTTCGCGTGTGAGCGTGGGCAAAATGCGGCGCAGGTAATCCATCGTCGTGGGCAACACTTTTTGCATAATCCGTTTGCGCGCCAGCGACGCAATCTCCACGCTTCGTTCGCGAATTTGCATCTCGCGCAGTTTGTCTTCCCATTCAGCGCGACACGCGCGCGGATCGAGCGTGATGTTGGTCAGCCCCAGTTCGCGTTCCAGTTGCGCTTGGCGATCCTGCAACGAGCGCACGCGTCCTACGAATTCGCGCGCACGCGCGCGCAAGGTCGCTTCATCGCCGAGTTCAAGTGATTGAAGTTTGGCGTAGAGCGATTCGAGTTCGTCCAACGTCGGCGATTCAGCGAGGGCATGCGGTTGTCCCAACGTGACAAGAATCTCGCGCGTCTGCGCGACGAGTTGCGCGGCGTTGCGTGCGCGCGTAGCGCGTTCACCCTGTCGCCGACCCAATTCTCCTTCGATGTCGCGCACCTGCTTGATCACTTGTTCCCCACCCAGCGCATCGTACTCGGCGCGCAAACTTTTACCTACGCCGTTATAATCGCCAATCTCTAATCTCTCATTCCACTCTGGTATATCCGCTTTAATCACCCGCGCCTGCTCGTACGCCTCGCGCGCGCGCCGCCATAGTTCGCGCGTCTGTTGTTCGCGTTGCGCAATGTCTTGTTGCAAGCGCGCCGCGTCGTTCACACGACGCTTGGCTTGCTCGATGTGCGCGTTGATCGCGAACGTCGCACGTTGCACCGCTTCAAGATCGAGCGCGACGCTGAGCGCATCGGCTTGGGGTTGTGTTCGCGCGCGCCACGCCTCGTAAAGATGCGCGGCTTTGTGCGCCGCGCGTTCGGCGCGCGCGCGTTCGACTTGCAATTGCGTGTCGTCCGCGATGCCGAGTTGCTTGTAGAGTTCACTCAACACGGTTTGTGCGCGCACAAGTCGTTCGCGCGTCGCATCGTACGCAGCGCGCAGTTCGTCGAGTGGTGATGTTGCGTGCGCGGCGCGTTCGCGTTCGGCGTGCTCCAACGAGTCGGGAACAGCAATCCCAAGTTGTGTAAGACGCGCCTCTGCCTCGTTCACGCGCGCGCGTTGTGCATCGCTGATAGATGTTTGCGCTCGCAGTTCGC
>JAOACU010000603.1 GCA_026417715.1 Anaerolineae bacterium
CACGTTCCCTCCGACGCGTACGCGCACGGCAACGCCCACGCGTACACCCACGCACACTGTCACGCCGACGTTGACCGCAACACCGACGTTAACGCCGACAGCGACGCGTGTGATAACACTCACAGTAACTGTGACACCATAGAGGATGGTAGATGGAGAAAAGTAAACTGCGAGCGAGCAAACATATACGCGAACAACTGACTTTGGGATTCTGCGATACAGTGACCGTGCCATCCGCGCGCCTGGCACTTTCCGAGCGCGTGGGTACGTTTCAAGATAGTCTGCGTGCACCGATTCATCGCTGGTTCAAATATCCCGCAGGATTCAGTTACAAACTTGTCGAGGCGTTGATCGAAGATTATCGTCTCGATGAACGTCATTGGATTCTTGATCCATTCGTTGGTTGCGGTACAACGGCTGTCGTGGCTAAGGAGCGCGGAGTCAATTGTGTTGGCATTGAGGCACATCCATTCGTGTTTCAGGTCGCTCAGGTTAAAACTTTTTGGGAATTCGATTTGAGCGCGTTATACCAACGAATCGAATCGTTGTTGATGTGGTTACACAAGAAACTATCACGTGAGTTTTCATTAGATGTCTCTGAGTTTCCCGATTTGGTTCACAAGTGTTACTCGCGACGCAATCTAGCCAAACTCAAAATCATACGCGATACGATTGAGTCGTTCGATTGTTCGGAGGAAGAACGTAACTTTTTCCGTTTAGCATTGACCGATACTTTGCGGACGGCATCCAGCGCGGGTACCGGCTGGCCCTACGTTGCGCCAAGCCAATACCATTCCAAGCAAAGCGAACGTGATGGTTTGCAGGTATTCAGTGAGCAGGTTCGACTGATGTTCGATGATTTAAAAGTGGCGCGCTCGCGCCAGCGTTGTCCCGTAGAGATCAAATTGTTGCAGATGGACGCGCGTCAAGAATATCCACTCGAAGCCGCGTGTGTAGATTTGGCTGTGACTTCGCCACCGTATTTGAACAACTATGATTACGCAGACCGCACGCGACTGGAAATGTATTTTTGGGGCTGGGCAAAATCGTGGGGCGAAATTACGGAGCAAGTACGGGATAAACTGATTACCGCGGCAACCACGCAGATTCGGCGGAGTGATTTTCCTGACGAGCCGTTAGACGTAGGTCTACGTGAATTGGACGCGCAGGTGTACACGGAATTGCGCACCAAAATTCGTAAATTGAAGCAGTTGCGCCTGGAGAAGGGCGGCAAGAAAAGTTATGACCTAATGGTGGCTGGATATTTCAACGATATGTGCCAGGTTTTGCGCCAAGTATGCCGCGTTTTAAAACCTTATGCTCCTTTAGTCCTGTCTCTTATACACATCT
>JAOACU010000604.1 GCA_026417715.1 Anaerolineae bacterium
CATCACTCCCTTGCGAAGACAGAACGTCCATTCTTGTTTGCCACCCACCATCTTCGGTTCGGGTAGAGCCGTTGCTAGATCAGGTTCAAACTTGGTGCCATCGCCGGGCACATAGCGGATCAACGCGTTGAAGACCATATCCACCAGACTGCGATCGCCTGTGGTGGTGGCATAGTGCGGATCCAAGTTACCGACATCCGCAACATTTTGTCCAAAGCGCAGAATGCCGCCCGAGCGTGGCGGTGTAGTCGGTTTAGGTGGTTCGGTAGGTTTCGGCGCCTCAGTCGGTTTAGGGGCTTCGGTCGGCTTGGGCGCCTCGGTGGGTTTAGGGGCTTCGGTCGGTTTGGGTGCCGCCGTCGGGGGCGCCGGTGTCGGCGCGGGAGTCGGTGCTGGCGCGCAAGCAACCACAATGACGAGCGCCAGTACCACCAATGTCAACACTGACCAGTTGATTTTCATAACCCTCCTTCTCGATAGATTTTTTTTGGTACAACAACATACTTTTGGCAAAAGTGTGGCTATGCCAAGCGTAGGGGGACTAACCCTGAGTGTGGCGATATGGTGGGGCTACATCATCGCCGTAATTCGAGTCGTCTATCACCTCCTGACAATCAATCTGAATTCGGATAACCGTGTTGACTTTGTTGTCGGCAGCGCACTTTTAGTTTAGCACAAATCGTTCTTTCGCACAACCCTGTTTGGGTAGCGATCAAGAAGTAATGCTGACAGTGTTATTCTAAGGCGCGCTTTACGCGGTGCTGAGCGAAGCCGAAGCAAGAATCTCTCAAACCACTTGGCGAGACGCTTCGCTGCGCTCAGCGTGAGAGTGCCTTACCAGCATTACTTTTGTAGCACCACCCCCTGTTTGCTCACTTTGATCTCCGCAGTGCTTGATTCAGTGCATACACCGCATTACGAATCATTTCCAAATCACCCATGCACGAGAGGAACCGCATCCCGCGCGCTTCCCATCGTTTGATGATTTGCGGATCACCAACGTGGATGCCACACGCAACGTGATGACGTTGTGCCATTTCCAACACGCGTTGCACTACCGTTTCGAGTAACGCGTCATTGGGATCTATGCCAAGCGACAAAGCCAAGTCCCAGGGTCCAATCAACACCACATCCAAACCCGGCGTTGCGAGTAAATCATCGGCGTACTCGACAGCCGTGCGCGATTCGATTTGAATGACCGAAAGAATTTGTTCGTTCGCGTGACGTGCATACTCGAGTAGGTTGACGGGTTGATAGTCGTTATTGGCTTTGCCACCGTACACGCCGCGTACGCCCAACGGTGGATAACGCATCGCCGCGATGGAACGCTCTGCCACTGCGCGCGTTTCAACACGCGGCACGATGATGCCTTGTGCACCAGCATCGAGCACCGGAGCAATC
>JAOACU010000605.1 GCA_026417715.1 Anaerolineae bacterium
GGGGTACGGTCCCACCGCGCGTCCTGGGACAAGCGCGCCGCACAGTGGAAAACATTTGCAGGGTTGTGGTGCAACGGAAGGAGGATTGGTCTCGTTGATATGTGCCAAACGCAAGTCCGCAACCCAAATGGTACCTGGTGTTTTCCACAACCAAACAGTGAAGAACAAGCGATGTGTTGTTGGCAAAGTGGTAAACGTTCGCTGAAAATACGACCACCCAATCGTTTCATCCCATTTGATTAAATCTGTGCTACGAATGTACTGAAAGCGTCCGTTATCTTCTGAGACGGTGATCGAACCATACCCTTGCCCATAAACATTCTCCGCTTTGATCCAGCCCGAAAGTTCGTAACGTGCGTTGGGCAAAGCCGCCATCGGAATCAACTGCACACGCGCGGTCACATTGCCCGCCTCTGGAGGCGCACTGATTTTGAGCGAATCATGCTCTGAAATCGTAACGTAAAAATCTTCTTTGACGATCACTTCAGGAGGCGCGTCAATCTCCGAGGCTAAATGAACGATGACTTGACCTCGCGCGCGTGGTAATAGGTCTTGCACGCGCGCATAAGCATCGGCTTGATAGTGTGTCTCGCGCTCGATCGCTAACAAGTACGCTGCCGCCGCTTCGCATACGCGTCCATCGGCGGCAAAGAGATCGCCAGCACGAAACAACGTATCGGCTTTGCGCGCTTGAACTTGGTCATACGGAATGACAATCCATACAATCAGCGCGAGCATCTGAATAGCCAGCGTGATAGTGACAACGCTCCATCCCACTCGCGATGATGGCATCAGCACGAACGCGCGCGTCCAGAGCGCGTGCGTTATCCATAGCCCTGCCAATGCAATGATGCCAAGCAAGACAATGCCATAGGGATTGATTTGCACACCCTCGGGCGTCCAATAAAGCACTAAAGAATCGAAGAATCCGTGCCGCAAGAAATCTATTTGTCCTGCTAGGTTAGTGCCGCGTCCCACAATGTCCAAATAATCGCGTTCGCTAGTGAATGCCCCCGCTGCACCTACGCCCAATCCGCCCAATGACAAGAGCGCGAGGATTATCATGCCGATACGCCGCTTTGGCGGGTGTAGCGTCTCCAATACACCAAGCGGAAGGATGAGAAACGGTGTGATCTGAACAAGATAGCGCGGTCCCCACCACGTACCGCCATCCCAGTCGGGGCGACTAATCGCGGTACCTAACGCCACGAGCACGAGTGTCAACATTACAAGAGCGGCATCACGCTTTTGCTCAAAAAACTTGAACCAGAGAATCGGAAACAGCAAGGCGGGCAGCGAATACAAAAAGACACTCTTGGCAGGCGAAATCAACAAACCGACGATCGCTATGTTCGGTTCACTCTGAGGTAGCAAAAAAGAATCCAATCTATCGGAT
>JAOACU010000606.1 GCA_026417715.1 Anaerolineae bacterium
GAACGCGCCTGCGCCTCCCATCGTCGCTTCCCAAAAACCAAAGTACGGACCTCCAAACAACCACACCTCGTCAATTTCATTGTTTGCCACGCGCGCGAGAATATCGAACTGCGCGAGGATGAGATCGTAATCCACCGCGTCGGGTTCGTGCGCGGGATGCTGATTTTGGACGACGGCGATGTACTCGCGCGGCGTGTAGTAGAAACCATCCTGCTTGACGGGAAACGCGTTCACCTCGATTTGTTGCACGATGCGATAGTCCACCAAGCCGCCACTGCACTCGCGCACATCGGCGATGTATTCCGACGCAAGTCGCGCGGGATCGTTCCACCGCATCGCTTGGATAAGTTTGGTGCCGCGATCCAAATCTACGACAGGATTGTAGGTAATCATCAGCACGCGCGGACGCAGTGGCACAAGGTCACCTTGCTCAGGTGGTGTGCCGCGCCACAGACGCGTCAACCAATCGAGTAACGAAGACCACCACGAATTCGATGCGCTCATTGTGCTCCTTGGGGACGACCGCCGACCACCGACCGCTGACCGCTGCTAGTACTCAATCGTCACGAGGCGCGGTTCGACGCGATCCTCGACGATGCGAACATCCTCTTGAATCAAGCCAACCCAAAAGTAGGTGTTGATGCGCGGCGGCTTGTCGGTGATGCGTAATGTACCGCTGACCGTCACGCGTTGTCCGGGCATCAAGTAAAAATACTCTTTGCCATCCTTGACCACGCGTTTCAATTCCTTGCTCGATCCGAGTTGCCAGCGAAACGGATACACACGCCCAACACTATTGCCTTCGTAATCCAAACCGACGCGCCACACACCGGGTTCGGCATACTCTTGCTTGGTGTTGTAGTTTTCGCTGGTGGTGTAAATCGTGCCAGGTTCCGGACCTTTGGTGCGAATCGGAACGGGACCGATGTTTTGCACCGTGACCGTAAACGTGAGCGTACCGCCAAGTGGCACGATAATCGGACCCTGCTCTAACTTCAACGTGGGCACAGTGAGCGGTGCCCAATCCACACCCGAATTGGTGATCGTCGCGCGCGGGATGCCACCTTCGGCGATTGTCAATTTCTTGGTGACGCGTGTGCGATTGCCGACCGCGTCAACGGCTTCGGCAACGACATCGTACGTGCCATCGGGCGGCGGAGTTGCAAGCAAGTCAATGCCGCCATCGTAATCGTACTCGTGCGGACCGACGCAGAACAAATCGTCCTTGACACAAATCGTCGTGCGTTTCTCTGCAACTTCGTAACGCGTTTTGCCATCGGTCAGGTACACATCCACGCGCGCGGGCTTGGTGAGATAATACCTGTCTCTTATACACATCT
>JAOACU010000607.1 GCA_026417715.1 Anaerolineae bacterium
CGAACACTTCGTACGTGAACGTCGCATCGAGTTCGCGCGACTGTGCGAGAAAATCGGTAAGCGCGATGAGCACTTGCGCGGTCTCTTGCGTGGTGCGCCAATAGCCGCCCAGACGATTCTGCATCAGGTAACGCACTACTTTGGGAATCAGCGGCGATTGCGGATCGAGCGCGAGGAGCGCGCGCAGAATCGTTGCTGTCGTGCGTCCGTTGCTGATGAAATATTCCCAACGACGACGCGATATGTCGGGTTCAGCCCAGTGCGCGGTTTGCGCGGTTTCGGTCGCGAGTTTCGCGAGCGCGGTGACGATTTCTTTCGCGCGCGTTTCTTCGCCGACCGATTTGAGGAGCAGTGCCAAGAGCGCGCGCGCGTTCAACGACATTTTGTCTTGCCTGTCTATCATCGCACGCGCAAGTGCAGGATCACCTTGCCCCGCTTCCGCGAGAACGTAGGCGATGTACACTTTCAAGTCGTAATCGGTCGTGTCCACGAGTGGCTGACGCAAGAAGCGCGTCGCGCGTTTGATTGCGTTCTCGTCAACTTTGTATCCTGCTTTCTTGGCTTGCACCAAGCCGTACAGCACATATGCCGTCTGATACGGTTGCGATTCATCCGACTCCCACCAACCCCAGCCACCATCTTCGTGTTGGAACGCGTACAAGCGCGTCAAGCCATCTTCCACTTGCTTCGGTAATTCCTTTTCGATTTTTTCATTTTTGATTTGCAATTTATCCAACGCTTGCTTCACCAAAACACTCGGCAAGAAACGACTCATCGTTTGCTCGACGCAACCGTACGGAAAACCTACGAGATATTCAAGCGAGTCAATCAATCCTGCGGCGAGTGATGGTGATGTGGAGAGTTTCAGCGTTGTGAAAGTTGCATCGTTGGGAACGCGGAGCGTAAAACGCGCTTCGTTGTCGTCGAGTTGACCCGCGTTGGCGACGATGCGTTTTTCGCCGAACGGCTCAATCGGAATTGCAAGTTGCACCGCGTCGCGCGCTGTTTCGCCGCGCGCACTCATCGTGATCGTCGTCGAAATCGGCACATTTGGCATATTTGGCATATTTGGCCCTTTTGGCACATTGGCTATCCAATTCACCGTCGCCGATTGTCCCGCACTAATCGTCAGCGTGCGTGTGAGTGGCGATGCTAACGAAATCGTCGTTGCAGAAATCGAAACAGTCACATTTTGCGTGCGTTCGGTCGAATTGCGAATGATCGCGCCAATCGTCGCTTGATCGCCGACGTTGAAAAAGCGCGGCAACACCGGACGCACAATCAAATCTTTGGTGACGATGATGTCACCCGCGCCCTTACCGACTTGGGTTTGCGCGGTCACGGCGTTGGCAATCGCCGTCCACGTGGTCAGATTGTCAGGCAGTTTCAC
>JAOACU010000608.1 GCA_026417715.1 Anaerolineae bacterium
CGCGCGCGCAATGCCTTGCGCGTCCATAAATTCGCGAATCGAACGCGCAAACATTGTGAGTGAATACGTGGGTGTCGTCACGCGTGAAGAAAAACCAAACCCGATGAGATCAATCGCCCAAACGTGATGCGCTTGCGCGAGCGCGTCGAGATTGGCGCGCCATTGTTCGGCGGAATCCATCAAGCCGTGAATCAAAAGGACGGAGGACGGAGGACGGAGGGCGAAGGCGCGCGTGTGAGGTAATGCATTCGTGTTCCGTCGGCGAGCGTGACGAAATCGCCGTTGTCGGCATCGTCAAGTGTCAACGTTTCCCAACGATTCACGCGGCGATTGCCTAACACAATCAACGCGGTGGCGCTCACCAGAACACCGGCTAGCGCGCCAAGCGTTACACCGACTAGTTTTTTCATTATGGACTCACCTTGCGCAGATACAAGAAAACTCGGTGTGTAGGACAAGTTTGCAAATTGTCCTACGTTTATGGAATCATCCCCAATTTGTCTGCCAACTCGCGCACGCGTTCCGCTGCGCCAAACACGTGCGGCGGATTGTGCGCGGCGCAGATGACATCAAAATTCAACTTGGCAATTCGACGAATGCTCGCGCGCGAGGTGGCTAGATCGGCAGTGAAAATGTGTGGGGCTTCTCGAAACTCGCCGGGCGTTGCCAGCAACAAATCGCCACAAAACAAATAGCCATCGCGCAAAAGACAAATGTGACCCGGCGTGTGCCCTGGTGTGTGAATCACCGTGAACCCGCCGATACGGTCACCATCGTTGACGCGCTGATCCACTTCGACGCCGGGCACGTGTCGTGTAAAACCAAAGTTCATCAAGGTATGCATCAAACGCCCGCTGAAATGACGCGGCGGACGACGCGGACGCTTGCCCGAAATGTAATCCGCGTCGCGATGATGCGCATACACCTGCGCGCCGGTGCGGCGCTTGAGTTCCCACAGACTGCCGACGTGGTCAAAGTGATGATGCGTGATGATGATACGTTTGACGTGGAGTGGTTGCACGCCGATATTCGCGAGCGCGCTCACAATCTTGTCCGCTTTGCCCGGCATTCCCGCGTCAATCAACGTGGCTTCGGGCGCAACGTAATAGACGCGCGCGTGCCCCGCGTTTTCGATGCAGTACACTCCACTGTGATCACCGACTTGGAAAATCATCGTGACGATTTCAGATTGAGGATTTCAGATTGCAGATTGAGACAATTTGAAATCTGCAATCTGAAATCTGCAATTCACAATCACTCGATTCCTACAAACAAATCCGTCTCGATTGCATCTGCAACCACCACGCGCGATTCCGCGCGGATTAACGTTTCAGTGGACAGTGCCACGCGACGCATCTCGGCGGGAATCTTGTTCCAAATGCTGTTGGGA
>JAOACU010000609.1 GCA_026417715.1 Anaerolineae bacterium
GTGGATACGGAGGACGCGCTCCTCGTGTGTCCCAAAGATCGCGCGCAAGAGGTGAAACAAGTTGTGGAATTGTTGAGCCAAACGCGCAAGCAAAAGTATTTGTGAGGAGTGTTGCGTATTGCGTATTACGTATTGCGTATTCCGTTTTTACGCAACACGCAATACGCAATACGTGATACGTGATACGTGATACGCAATACGTAAACCTCAAACCTCGAACTTTGAACCCAAGAAGGCGAGGGAACAATGTCGGACGTAAATCTGAATCCCGAAGAAATTTTAAAGTTGGAATTCGAGTATGCGCAAGAAACTGCCGAGCAAGCCCAAGATGATCGGATGGCGATTTTGAACTTGTACATTCTGCTCGTCGGTGGTGTCGGCTCGATCATCATCGGCTTGGCGCAAGCGAGTGGTGCGGATTTGCCGCGCGCGGTGTACGTCATCGTCTTTGGTTTACTGGCAGTGACCGGCTTTTTCGTGCTGATGAAACTCGTGCGCTTGCGTCAGGCATGGTACGATAGCGCGTTGACGATGAATCGCATCAAGGATTTTTACATCGAAAAATTTCCTGACCTTGCAGTGGCGTTTCGTTGGCGCACCACTACGATTCCACCGCCTGGCAGAATCGGAACGATCACGTTCAACCTTGCACTCCTCGTTGCGATCATTGACAGCACCGCGCTTGGCGTGGCGATGTATTTTACCGGTGTTCGCGTGCCGCAAAACGAATATGCCGTTGCTGGGTTTGCCGCGCTGATTTTCTTCGCGTGGCAAGTATGGTTTTACTTTTGGCAACTACCGCTAGACGAAAAATGATTTTTTGATCCATCAAGCACCAAAGAACTTTGTGTTTCTTCGTGCCCTTCGTGGAAAAAATTCTTATCTCAGATAACGTGAACGCTCTTGAATTTCAAGCGTGCGGATTTGGTTGGTTCATTGCCAACGGTCGCCGCTATGAAAACGATCACATCATCACGGTCAACGGCGAAATCGTGCCACGTCCCAAACACCTGAGCAAAAAGTATGGCGGCTGGCACACCGCGCTGGGTCCGGAAGAAATCGAATACGCGCTCGTTGACAATCCCGAAATTTTGGTGATTGGTTGCGGACACTTGGGCGTGCTACCGATTCGTGAAGAGGTACGCGCGCTACTCGCCGCGCGTGGCATCACACTCGAAACGTTACGCGTACGCGACGCAATGGCGCGCTATGCGGAACTCGCGCGCGCGGGCAAACGCGTCGCGGCAATTTTGCATACGACGTGTTAAAAAGGGCGACCACGAGAGTCGCCCCCACATTCGCGCGCACCACTTGATTCTTCCGCCCTCCGTCCTTCGTCCTCCGTCCTCCGTCCTTCGTCTTCCGTCATTCGCCCTGCGCGATGCTACGC
>JAOACU010000610.1 GCA_026417715.1 Anaerolineae bacterium
ACGCTGGCGCGATCGGAATTTGCACGCGGGTAGTTTACAAGGTCAGACGCTTGTCAGTGTTGTGCAATTCGATCTGACAAGTTTGCCGCCCGGCACCAAGATTCTCTACGCCGCGCTCGAATTGACCGGGCGCGATCGGCGCAACATCGGCGCGAGTGGAGAATGGCACATCGAACTGCTCAACCCGCCGCCAAGCACGGCGTGGGATGAGATGACCTACGATACGCTTGCGCAAACACGTGCACTGACCACTTTCGGTAAACCGTTAACACCCAAAGACCTTGCGGCAGGTGCAACGAATCGTTTCATCCTAACCTCCGAGCAATTGAAACTCGTTGAGCAACAACTCGAAGTTGGTACGCTCACGCTACGTTTGCGCGGACCGAGTGGCGCGGGTACAAATTTGTTCACTTGGGAAGCGGGCACAGGTATCGCTGCGCCAACACTGTATCTGGTGGCAGTCCCCGCATCGTTTGTGGTAATCACAGCAACGCCAACACCGGAAAACGTTTTTATTGCCGCGACGCGCGTCGTGGAGCAAACGCGTTTTGCCCAACAATTCGGCACGCCCACGCCATTGCCGCGTGTGTTTGCTACAGCAACTCCTGCCGCCACTGTTGTCGTCATCACCAATACGCCCACACCTGCCCACGTCGAAACAGCGTTGTATCGTTCCGCGTATGCCACCGCTGTAGCAATGACGACTGGCACATTCACACCCTTGCCACCTCACTGGATTACAGCGACGCCGCCACCTTTATTGATTCCTGTCGTCAGTCTTACTCCGCTTCCCACTCCGACTTATACTCCAACCCCACGCGATCCAGTTCAACTGGCGCGCCAGCCACTGCCCGCAGAACTATACAACAAAATTCTTTTCCAGAGTGGTCCGCGTAACGCGCCACTCATTTGGTCTATGGACCCCGATGGGAAAAACTTGGCACTCGTGACCGATCGCGAAGTTTATGAACGCGCGGCAGCGCGTGAGGTGGTCTCTCCAAATGGAGCGTTTTTACTTTATAACGCGCCCAGCATAGATTTTCCAGAGACATTGCAGATCTGGATTCAATATCTCGGACTGCCACGCACGCCTCCTCAACGGTTGACGGGACACCGTCGAGGGATCGCATACGCGCCTGCATGGTCACCAGTGGAACATCAATTCGCTTACACTAGCAATGAAACAGGACGCGACGAAATCTATGTCTGGGACCTCCAAACGAATCAGCGTCGTCAACTCACGCGTAGTACCGATTGGTACTGGAATCAATTCCCCTCGTGGTCGCCTGATGGTAAACGAATCGTGTTCTCCTCGGATCGTGAACATCCAGGCGCGTTCACTGAGATTTGGGTAATGAACGCCGATGGTACAGGGGCCATCAAGTTGG
>JAOACU010000061.1 GCA_026417715.1 Anaerolineae bacterium
GTCGTAGAGATACGCGCCCTCACCGCGCGCGATAAAGAGTGGTTGCCCACCCACCGCGCGAAACGCGCGCACCGGCGAATCCACACCGCCGGGCAAGAGTTGTTGTGCACGAGCGAAGAGTTGTTGGGAGTTTTTGGTTTCCATAGTCATCCGTCAATGAGCCAATTATCCAATGAGCCAATGAGCCAAATTCCTTTGTCCTTCGTCATTCGTCCTTTGGCTCATTGGTATTTTGGCTCATTGGCTCATTGTCTTTGCAACATCAAGCGCGTGATACGTGATAATCAAATCCGCGCCCGCACGTTTGATCGCAGTGAGAATTTCGAGCACGATGCGCTGTTCATCGAGCCAGCCGTTTGCTACTGCCGCTTTCACCATCGCATACTCACCCGACACGTTGTACGCCACGAGTGGCACATCGAAACGCGCGCGCGCTTTGGCAATCACATCAAGATACGCGAGCGCGGGTTTGACCATCACCAAGTCCGCACCTTCCTCGATGTCGAGTTCGATTTCGCGCAACGCTTCGCGCGCGTTCGCGGGGTCCATCTGATACGCGCGGCGGTCACCGAATTGTGGCGTGGACGCGGCGGCTTCGCGAAAGGGACCGTAAAAGCCGCTGGCAAATTTCGCAGCATACGCGAGAATCGGCGTCTCGGTAAAACCTTCGCGATCCAACGCAGCGCGAATCGCGGCGACGCGACCATCCATCATATCGCTCGGCGCGACAATGTCGGCGCCAGCGCGCGTGTGACTGACGGCTTGGCGCGCGAGCAGTTCGAGTGTCGCATCGTTGACCACGCGCCCATCTTTGACGATGCCGCAATGTCCGTGCGAGGTGTACTCGCACAAGCAAACATCGGTGATGATGACGAGTTCGGGTGCAATGCGTTTGATCGCGCGAATCGCTTGCTGGACGATGCCATCGTCGCGCCACGATGCGCTACCAATTTCGTCCTTGCTCGATGGCTCGAGAACGCCAAAGAGAAGCACGGCGGGAATTTTCGCGGCAACGATTTTTTCGACGATGCGCGGCAGTGTGTCCACCGACCAACGAAATTGTCCGGGCATCGCGCCGATTTCTTGTCGGATGTTCGCACCTTCGGTGATGAAAAGCGGGTAGATCAAATCGCGCACACTCACGCGCGTCTCGCGCACCAAATCGCGCAGGGCAGGAGTCGCGCGCAGACGACGCAAGCGCGTGATGGGGAAGGGTGACATACTCACCTCGCGGATGACCGACGACCGATGACGGAGGACGGAAGACCGATGCCCTAAACGTTGGTCATCCGTCCTTGGTCTTCGGTCGTTAGGGCTGGTGCAAAGTTTATTGAAAGGCGAATCAATTCGCTCCAACGACTACCCGAAGCCCGCCCTTCGGCGGGCTCAGGGCAGGCTCTTCGCGGGCTTGCCGCCGCAGGGCGGCTTCGGGTAGTGGTCGCGGCGACTTCGAGTCGCCAACTCCAACTTTGCACCAGCCGTGCTTCGGTCATCGGTCCTTGTTGACGTTCCAGTTTCAATGTGTTATATTTTCGTGCTGGGTGTGCCAAGTATAGCATACCCGTCAAGTTTTGCAACTGCCCAAGGCATCTGCGTGGGCAGAATCATTTTTCGACAGTCGGCGGCTTGCCCTGAAGGTAACTGAAGGGTCGTCCGTTGGCGGTCGTATTCTCGAGGAGGAGTGATGTTAGAAGAATTCAAAAAATTCGCAATGCGCGGAAACGTGATTGACCTTGCCGTCGGTTTCATTATGGGCGGCGCGTTCGGGGCGATTGTCACTTCGTTGGTGAACGATATCATTATGCCGCCCATCGGTTTGATTTTGGGCGGGGTAGATTTCAAAGGATTGTTCATTGATTTATCGGGACAAGGTTTCAAGACCTTGGAAGCCGCCAAAGCGGCAAGCGCGCCGACAATCAACTATGGCGTGTTCATCAACACGATCATCAATTTCGTGATCGTGGCATTCGCGCTGTTTCTTTTGATTCGTGCGGTCAATCAACTCACTGCCAAGCCGCCTGCCCCTGCGGCACCGACAACAAAAGAATGCCCATTCTGCTTTTCCACGATTCCGATCAAGGCAACGCGTTGCCCACATTGCACATCGCAGTTGTAGCAAGAACAGCGAAATGTTGAGTGTGGGGTTGATGCAAGTCGTTGCATCAACCCCGCTCCTCTTTTGTGTAATCTACTATTTTGCGCTATAATGGCGACAACCTTCGAGGAGCAAGAAAGCGGAAATGAGTTTCAAGGTCGGCGAAACAATCGGTCCCTACAAAATCGTCGCGCAGATTGGTCAGGGTGGTATGGCGACCATCTTCAAGGCATACCAGACCAATCTGGATCGCTATGTGGCACTCAAGGTGATGCATCCCGCGCTCAAGGAAGATCGTTCGTTCGTGATGCGTTTACAGCGCGAAGCCACTGTGATTGCCAAGTTGAGTCACCCGAACATTGTCGCCGTCCACGATTTCCGCGAGTACGAAGGTATTCCGTTCCTTGTGTTGCAGTACATCGAAGGCAAGACACTCAAGGATGTCCTCAAGGAACAGAAACTCAACACGCAACAAATCCTCAACATTATTCGCCCCGTTGCCGATGCGCTCAGTTACGCGCACGCGCGCGGTGTGTTGCATCGTGACGTCAAGCCGTCGAACATTTTGATTGACAACGAAGGACACGTTTACCTTAGCGATTTTGGTCTCGCGCGCATCGCGCAAAGTGGCGAGTCCACCGCGTCGCAAGATATGATGATCGGTTCGCCGCACTATCTCTCACCCGAACAAGCCAAGAGCGAGCCAGTGGACGCGCGAACCGATGTGTATTCGCTCGGCGTTGTTTTGTACGAAATGTTCGTGGGACGTGTGCCATTCCGCGCTGAAACAACGTACGCGACGATTCTCGCACACATTAACGATCCACCGCCGCCACCGCGTTCGATCAATCCCAAAGTTCCACCTGCCGTTGAGCAAGTGATTCTCAAAGCGTTGGCGAAAAATCCCAACGAGCGTTATCCGAGTGTGCGCGAGATGATGCGCGCGTTGGAGAACGCCGTGCGCGGTCCGCGCGACGCGGACGAACCCGCCGCGCCGATTCCGCTCGTCGAGTACAAACCATCGCCCGAAGTGATCACACCCCCGCCGCAAACGCGCGTGACCACACCTGCACCCAAGTCGCCAGCCACACCCGCACGACGCGCACAAAAACCGCGCGCGTGGTTGCCATTCGCGATTGCTTTTGTCGCGTTCGTGGTGTTCGTCGCGTGTTTGGGCTTGGGCGCGCTCGCGATCCTTCCTGGGCTGAGTTCAACACCTACACCAATTCTGATCACGTGGACGACGCCAACGCGCGCGGGTATCGTGCCTGTGCCCACTGCCACCAAGCCGTTGGTTTTCCCGGCGATTCAATCGCCCACGCGCGCAACTTCTCCAACACCAGTGCCGGGCTTGCGCGGTAAAATCGCTTACACCGTCGCGACGGGAAGCAATCCCGATCAACGCACAATCTACATTGCCGATGCCGATGGCACTGACGCGCGTCCCATCATCGAATTCGGTCTCTGGCCCTCGCTTTCGCCCGACGGCAAACAAATTGCCTACTATCGCTTGCGCGAGGAGGGCATTTACATCGCTAACAGTGATGGTACTGCGGCGCGTCGTATCGTGACAGGCGAAACGTGTTGCCCGCAATGGTCGCCCGATGGCAAGCGACTGATGTACTTGCAAGGTAAACTCAAACTCGGTGATGTGAAAATCGTCATTATCAATCCCGATGGAAGTGGCAAAGACGAAGTGGTGGCAGGGTTCAGTCCCGCGTGGGCGCCCGATGGTCTTCGCATCGTTTATACCGCGTGTCAACCGGGCACAACGCAATGTGGTTTACACATTTTTGATTTGCGAACGCAACGCGCGACGATGATCACGCGCGACGATGGCAAGACGCCGCACTGGTCGCCGCGCGGTGACAAGATCGTTTATCACGCAGATAGCGGACAAGGTGCGACCAATCTGTTCATCGTCAATCCTGATGGAAGTAATCGCACTCAGATCACGTTCGGAAGGGGCAACACGGGACAAGCCGTGTGGTCGTTGGACGGCAATTCGATTTTCTATCGTTCCGATCAAGATGGCAAAGTGTGGGGAATTTTTGTGATGCGCGCGGACGGCAGCGCGCGCCGTTTGCTCATCAACAATGTGCCTCCCGATGGTGACAATTGGGCGCGCGAATTGTTGAGCGTGAGTCCCTAACTGATATTGTGCAGATGTAGGACAAGTTGGCAAACTTGTTCTACAGATCACATTGAATTTTCTGGCATCTGCGTAAGGCGAGATCCCAAAGTAGTCGAATGTTTGAAATTTGTTTTCTTGGCACCAGCGCGTCCGCGCCCAGCATCGAACGCAATATGACTTCGACACTCGTGATTCACGAGGGTCAACGTTTTTTGATTGACTGCGCGGAAGGAACGCAACGCCAAATTTTGCGCAGTGGGCTTGGCTTCAAAGAAATGCGTCAAATCTTACTGACTCACGGTCACCTCGATCATATCTTGGGTTTAGGTGGTATCCTTTCGACGTTTGGACGCTGGGAGGCGATTTCGCATGTTCAAATCTATGGCGGACGTTGGGCGATTGATCGCGTGCGTGATCTGGTCAAGGTCGTCCTGCGTAGCAAAGAAGTGGACATTGAGATTGAATTGATCGAAGTCAAACCCGGCGTTTTGATCGAAGAAAAAAATTTGACCATCTCGGCGTTTCCCGTTGTGCATCGCGGCAGTGGTTGCTTTGGCTACATTTTCCAAGAGCGCACCAAGCGTCCATTTCTCGTTGACCGCGCGGAAGTCTTAGGCGTGCCCGAAGGTCCCGAACGGCGTCGCTTGGTTGCTGGCGAAACGATTACGCTTGCGAACGGCACGATAGTTCATCCCGACGATGTGCTTGGTGCGCCGGTGCCGGGCACCAAACTGGTTTACGTGGGCGACGTGGCGCGCACGGACGAAGTGATCGAACCCGCGCGCAACGCGGATGCGCTGGTGATGGAAGCAACTTATATCGAAGAAGATGCAGAGATTGCGCGACAATTTGGGCACATCACCGCCGCCGCGTCGGCACGCGCCGCACGCGACGCGCAGGTCAAACAATTGTATCTCACGCACATTTCGCGTCGCTACTCGGGCGCGCAGATCGAAGCCGAAGCGCGCGCAATTTTTCCAAACACGATTGTCGTCAACGATTTGGATCGCGCTATCGTCAAACGTGGTCAGCCCATAGTGACAGGCGAATAAAATTCACTGCAACGAAAACCCAAAGCCCGCCCATGCGGGCTAGCCGACATTGGTCGGCTTCGGGTGGTTGTTGCGGCGACTTTAAGCCGCCAATTCGTACCAGTCCTGTTTAGCCGATGCCACGCCCTGCCATTTCGGTTGTCATTCCCACGCACAACGGCGCGCGCACACTCGGCGCGTGTTTGGAGGCGTTGCGCGCGTCTACGTATGCACCGAGCGAAATCATCGTCGTGGACGATGCCTCGACCGATGGTTCGGGTGACCTTGCGCGGCGATTCGATTGTCGTGTGATTCGTGTGGACGAGAACATCGGCGCGGCGCGTGCCAAGAATCGTGGCGCGCGCGCAGCAAGTGGTGACATTTTGTTTTTCACCGACGATGATGTGATTGTCGGGCACGAGACGCTCGCGCGCGTTGCAGAAAATTTTGCCGATGCCCGCGTTGCCGGCGTGGTCGGTTTGCTTGACCGCCAAATTCCGTTCGACGATTTTGCCAGCAACATTAAAAATTTGTGGATGCGTTTCACGTACGAACGTCTGCCGCGCGAACGCATTGGCTTGTTCTACACCAGTGTTGCCGCGATTCGTCGCGAGATTTTTCTCGCGCTGGGTGGTTTCGACGAAAACTATCGCGGCGCGAGCATCACCGAAGACACCGAGTTTGGACAACGTGTGTGGCGCGCGGGATACAACATCGTGCTCGATCCATCTGTAGTGGTGACGCATTGCAAGCATTACACATTGCGCGAGGTACTCCGCACCGATTTTTTGCGCGCGCGCGCACTCGTGTTGATGCGCTTGCGCAAGTGGGGACAACCGTTTTACACGAGCGTGCCGCTCTTTTACCAACTTGGCGTGCCGATTTTGTTCGCCGCGCTGGTGTGCTTGGCGTTGATGCGACTTCATCTGCTTTTCTTTGCCGCCAGTCTCGTCTTACTCATCACGTTTTACGCTTCATTCACGCCTTGGTTTGCGTATCTCGCGCGCGAGCGCGGAATCGGATTTGCAGTACTCGCGATACTATTTCAACCGCTCGATGCGCTGGCAGTAGGCGCGGGAATGTTTATAGCACTTATCGAATTTATTCGTGGAGTTCGATACTAACCAATGGTGCACGTTGTTCTCCAATTTCCTATCTTCTAGGGATTCGCGTCAACGAATCTGTAACGAATAGACGGCGCGTAATTCGTTTATTCGTTGCCTATTCGTTGAGGCGGTTTCTAAAATCATCTTCCCAACACGCGCTTGAGTTCATCAGGGCGGTCAGTAGTGATGGCGTCCACGCCCCACGCGGCAAGGCGTTGCATATCGTTGGGATTGTTCACTGTCCACACGCCGATTTTCAATCCGCGTGCGTGCACCGCGTTGATCAACGCTTCGGTCACAGGCGCATAGTTGGGCATAAAGTAATCCGCGCCAGTGGCGTCAATCGCATCATGAACGATGCGCGCGACATCGTTCCCGCGCGCGCTGAACCAATCGGCGCGTACGAGCGCACCAGTAGCAATGCGCGGTTCGAGGCGTTTGATTTCCGTGAGCGTCGGAAAATTGAACGAGATAACAATCACTTCATCCAGCATTCCGCGCGCGCGTACCGCCTCGACCACTTGTTGTTCGATGTTGGGATACCGTTGCCCTTTGGCGTCCACCTTGATTTCGATTTGAATCGGCGTTTTGCCTTTCACCACATCAAGCAACTCGTCGAGTGTCGGTACAGTTTGCGCGGTGTAACCGCCGGGAAATTTTGCCGCCGCGTTTAGTTTTTTGATTTCGGCGAGCGTCAAATCAGCGATGTATCCTCGTCCATCGGTAGTGCGCGCAACATCCGTATCATGCATCACAATCACGTGTCCGTCCTTGCTCAAATGCACATCGCACTCGACCATATCCACGCCAAGTTGCAGCGCGTTCACAAACGCGCCAAGTGTGTTTTCGGGCGCCAGTGCCGCGCCGCCACGATGCGCCACGACAAGCGGCTGACGCGGCGCGCGGAGTGTCGGAGAGGCAAGCGCGCGGGGCGTAGGAACAAGCGTGGCAGTAGGCGTAGGTGAGGCAGGAGCACTGCACGCAACGAGTAAAAGCATCGAAAACAAAAAAAGTTTTTGCATCAATGTCCTTTCCAAGATGAATGGAAATCGCTCATAGGTAGAAAACGGTAAATGGATTGTTCAGACCTCACAGGTCTTGACCTGTGAGGTCTAGAAACTTGTTTCTCCCCAAGAGCGATTAAAATTATTCTAACGCGAGTTAGAAAGCGTGTCAAAGTCTTTTCGATTCAACGGATACACAATGAACAAGCAAGTTATTCGCTACTCATTCGTTGACGCAAATTCGATACTGTGCAATTACCCAATTTCAATAAAACGCGCTATAATCAGCCAACACACTGACGAGGTAGTTATGCGCATCGTTATCACCGGCGGAAATGGACAACTGGGGCAAGCACTCGCGCGCGTGTTGTGCGCGCAACACGACATTGTGTCGCTCGACTTGCCCGAATACGACATCACGCGGCGCGACGACATCGCGCGACTTGTCAACCATCATCCCGATTTGGTGATTCACTGCGCGGCGATGACCGATGTGGATGGTTGCGCGCGCGATCCGATTGCCGCGTTTCGCGTGAACGCGCTCGGCACGCACAACGTCGCGCTTGCGTGCCAACGCGCGAATGCGGCGATGCTCTACATCAGCACGAACGAAGTGTTCGATGGCAC
The DNA here is from genome assembly GCA_026417715.1 of Anaerolineae bacterium. GTDB lineage: Bacteria > Chloroflexota > Anaerolineae > UBA4142 > UBA4142 > VGOB01. Next base: position 7,998 of record JAOACU010000061.1, read on the forward strand.
GCGAGACACGCCCTACCTCGAATGGGACGAGCCGCGCGCAATCAATCCGTACGGCGCATCGAAACTCGCCGGCGAACGGATGGTGCAAATGCTCCTGACGCGTTTTTACATCGTCCGAACCGCGTGGTTGTATGCGCCGGGGCGCAACAACTTTGTCGCCAAAGTGCTTGCGCGCGCGCAAGCGCAACGCGCACTTGCCTACGTGGACGACGAACTCGGCAATCCCACCTACGCGCCCGACCTCGCGCGCGCGATCGCCGCACTCATCGAAACCGAGCACTATGGCATCTATCACCTTGTCAACGAGGGCATTGCCTCGCGTTACGATTGGGCAGCGCGCATTTTGCAACATGCGGGACGGAACGATGTGACGCTCACGCGCACCAAACTCGCCGAGTTCAAACGCGATTCCACACCACCGCGCAATGGCGCGCTCACCAACTTTATCGCCGCGCACACGCTCGGCATCCGCTTGCGCGCGTGGCAAGACGCGCTTGCTGAGTACTTCAATGAGCCAATGTGTCAATGAGCCAATGAGCCAATGAACCAATGAGCCAAATCTGCAATCTGCAATCTAAAATCTGCAATCGAAAATGTTCTCGGTGGTGATTCCGAATTGGAACGGCGTGCGCTTGCAACTGTTGCCCACATGCTTGAACGCGTTGCGCGCGCAAACCTATCGCGATTTTGAGACGATTGTGGTGGACAACGGCTCGACGGACGATTCGTGCGCATTTGTGGCGCGCGAATTTCCCGATGCGCGCGTCATCGCGCTGTCCACCAATCGCGGCTTTGCCTCTGCGGTGAATGAAGGGATTCGCGCCGCGCGCGGGGATGTCGTCGTCCTGCTGAATAACGATACGGAAGCCGAACCAACGTGGCTTGCCGAAATCGCGCGCGCGTTCGAGGAACATCCACACGCGGGAATGGTCGCGTGCAAATTGCGCTTGTTCGATCGGCGCGATCACATTCACAGCGCCGGCGATTTTTATCGCGTGGATGGCATTCCCGGCAATCGCGGCGTGTGGCAAGTGGATCGTGGGCAGTACGATGATGCGCGCGGTGTGTTTGGCGCGTGCGGCGGCGCGGCGGCGTATCGCCAAACGATGCTCGACGAAATCGGCGGCTTCGACGAGGCGTTGGGGAGTTACTGTGAGGATGTGGATTTGAATTGGCGCGCGCGCCTTGCAGGTTACACAGTGGCGTACGCGCCGCGCGCAATCGTGTACCATCGCTTGAGCGCGACGGGTGGTGGTGCGCTCGCGAGTTTTTTCGTCGGGCGCAATGTGATTTGGGTTCTGGCGAAAAACTATCCGAGTAACTTGTGGAAAAAATACTGGCGTGCAATCGTGCGCGCCCAACTACGCATCACGTTCGACGCGCTCAAACACTGGCGCGGCGAAGCCGCGCGCGCACGCGTGCGCGGACAAATCGCCGGCGTGTTGGGCTTGCCGCGTTGGCTGGCGCGTCGCCGCGAGGTGATTCGTCGCGCAAGTGATGCGGAGATCGAAGCCGCGTTGATTAAAGACGAATGACGAAGGACGAAAGACGAATGCTTTCGTCCTCCGTCCTCCGTCCTCCGTCATATGAAATTCACAATCACCGAAAACGCACACGACAATCAAAATTCCAAACGCCAACTCCGCGCGCGCATCATCGCGTCGTACGGTGGCATCATTCGTCTGTACGCGTTCGTGCGTTTCAAAATCATTCACCTGCGCTTTCTCGAAGAGATCGAACAATACCTGCCCAACACCGGCACGATTCTCGATTTGGGTTGCGGGTTTGGTTTGTTTTCGTTGTATATGGCGGCATGCAAACCGCACGCGCACATCATCGGCTTGGACATCAATGCGCGGCGGTTGCAGATTGCGCGCGCATCGGCGCGACAACTCGGCATTAACAACGCATCGTTCGTGCAACAAGATTTGCGCTGGTGGCGTCCCGACCAAACGATCAGCGGCGCGTACGCACTCGATATTTTTCATCACTTGCCGATTGAAAACGGCAATCGTTTACTGAACGATTTGTTCGCGCGTCTCGAACCTGGTGGGCGATTCTTGCTCAAGGACATTGACACGTTGCCGCGTCCGATGCTGTGGTTTACCTACCTACTCGACGCGCTAATGTCGCCGAGAGATAATTTCAATTATCGTTCCGCAGGCGCGTGGCAACGTCAACTTGCCGCCGTCGGTTTTGCGCCGATTTATTTGCACTATCTTTGGGACATTCTGCCGTATCCGCACATCCTTTTGATTTGCGATAAACCCCGATGACACGTCACGCACATTTACTCTTGCTGCTCACCCTCTTTGGTTTTGCTCTCCGAATGCTTCGCGCCGCGAACTGGTTGATGTGGGGCGATGAAGGTTTTAGTGTCTTCTCCGCAAGTCGCGATCTGCTCACCATCACACTCGATACGACGACGATTGATCCACATCCGCCACTCTACTATTACCTCTTGCATTTTTACTTTGCGATTTTCGGACGCGCCGAACTTGCCGTGCGTTTCTTTTCGATCTTTTTCGGCACGGCGACGATTCCGCTGGTGTGGCAACTCGGCAAGCGAATGTTCGATGCGCGCGTCGGAATGCTTGCCGCGTTCTTTGTGACGATAGCACCCTTTGCCGTGCACTATTCGCAAGAAATCCGAATGTACGCGCTAGCGATGTTTTTGACGACGCTAGGTTTATACGCATTCATCCGATTGTACGAACGCGATGTGCGTGCGTCGCGCGGCGAGTGGTTGCTCTACGCGCTTTTCCTCTTGCTTGCACTCTACACCTTGTATCACACTGCGTTCATCTTTTTGGCGATTGGTTTGGTGTTGCTCACACAATTTCGTGCGCGACGCGCGTTCGTGATGCGTTGGTTCGTCACGGCGTTTGGCATAGTCGCGTTGTTTTTGCCTTGGTTGCTATACAAGTACGTCAGCGCGTTCTCTGGCATCAAGCAAGTCGCTGGAGACACTGTGCCGATGGACATACTCACGTTCATAGCGCGCGGTTGGGCGGCGATTTCCGTCGGCACGACGATTCCGCTCCATCACGCGTTTCTGCTTGCGGGCTTGTACGCGGCGTGCATCGGAATTGGCATCGCAATTTTGCTCATCACGCGCGCGGGCAAGTTGTACGATGCGCTCCTCGTTGCACTCACCCTCGTCCCGATTCTCGGCTACTATCCGCTCTACCTTGCGATGCCGTTGTATCGTGGACGTTTGTTCGCGCTGGCGTGCATACCACTTTTCATTCTCCTTGCGCGCAGTGTGCAAGCGATTGCCGCGCGCGCGCGTTGGCTTGCACTCGTCCCGCTGATGCTTGTGATTGGCACAAGCGCGTACTCGACGAGTAATTATTTTGTGAACTATCAACGTTACAGCGCGGTGGTCGAAGATTACTTGCCTGCGATTCGCGAGATTGCCGCGCGCGCGCGTGCCGACGATGTGGTGTTGTTTCACGCCTACTGGCAGCGCGGCTATTTTTTGAGTTACTACACTGGCGCGCCGTTGCAGTATGGCGCATTGGACGACCAAGCCGATTTGCAACGCGCTGTCGCGCGCGCGCGTAACGTGTGGGCAATCACACAAACGTTGGCGCATCATCCTGCCGAAGATTGGCTCGCGCAAAATGCCTTTCCGCTCGGCGAGCAAGCGTACGGCAAAATGCGCGTGATGGCGTATCGCGCGGGTACGCCATCGCGCGGCGAAACCTTCGCATCGCCCATCGAGTTCGATAATGGAATGCAGTTGTTGGGCTATCGTTTCGAGTCCACCACGTTGGACAGTGAACGCGGCATTGTGCTGGTGCGACTCGATTGGCGCGCGGCGCGTGCAATCGCCGAAAATTACAACGTGAGTGTGCAGGTGACCAACGCGCGCAGCGATGTCGAATGGGCGCGCGCGGACGCGGCACCTGCGAACGGCACACAACCCACCGCGACGTGGCACGTCGGGCAACGCATCGCTGATCATCGCGTCGTGATGTTACCGATCGGCACGCCGCCCGGCGATTACGCGATTCAGATTCGGGTGTACGATGCACGTGAACGCATCGCGCGCATCGTCGCGCCAGAGCATCGGCAGGGACACACGTTACGTTTGGGTGAGGTTACGCTTGGGCGATAC
>JAOACU010000611.1 GCA_026417715.1 Anaerolineae bacterium
CAAAAAGTGACGCCGTACTTGCACGCCTTGATGGATCGTGGTGTGCTGGCTTTGCCTGCAGGATTGAACGTGCTGCGCTTGTTGCCACCGCTAGTCATCGAAAAGAGCGATTTGGATGTGGTGGCAGAAGCGATTGAGCAAGTGTTACAGGAGGATAAGGTATGAATGAGACTCTAGTACAACAGTTGTCGTTTGTCGTCACTCAGCGCCGTCAAGACGAAGCAACAGTATTGGCGCAAGCCTTGCGTGAAGGCATCAAGTCGCTTTATCGTGAATCCATCATCGAGGCATATCTGCTAGGACAAATCACGCGGGAGCAGGCATTAAAAGAATTGGGAACGGAAGAATTCGAGGCGATCGAATATCAACGTGAGTCATTGCGCCGCGATATCGAATGGGGTCTGAAAAATGTCTGAGGCAATCGCCGATGCATAACCCATTTTTATACTTGCCTGAAAGCAGTCGTCAAAAGGTTGAACCGAATAATTTAGCGGAACACCTACGCGCAGCACTAGCGTCAATTCTGCGCGCGTGTCCAGCAGTGCGTTTGGCATACCTGCATGGCTCTGCTGCTGAAGGTGCAACGACACCGTTGAGTGATGTGGACATTGCTCTCGTCACGACCGACGCACTCGGTCTTTCGGACGCGTTCGAGATTGAACTCGAAGTGCAATATCAGTTAAGAGAGTGTACCGGTATCAACAATGCCGACGTGCGAATCATCAATCCCGCGTCGTTGATTTTCAAGGGACAAGTCGTAACGCGCGGTGTGCTTGTGTATTCCGCTGATGACGCTTTCCGAATCGCGTTTGAAACTCATACCCGACTTGCCTATCTCGATTTCAAGCCAATTGAGGAGCGCGTCCTTGAGGCGTTATTCCCTACAACTAACGGAGGCAACGTGATTGATCGTCACAAAATCTTGCGGATGTTTCAACAGCAACGCGAATACTTGAAACATCTCCGCGCGTTGGCACAGATGGATGTCGAAAAATTTGTTGCTGATGCGATGAGCACTGCCGCTGCCAAGTATTACTGTTTGGTCGCCATCGAAATCTGTATTGATGTTGGCAATCACATCATTGCAGGCAAACAATTTCGCGCCCCAACCGATTATGCCGATGTGTTCAGAATTTTAGGAGAGAATCAAGTTATACCAAAAGAATTCGCGCGAACGTTAGGCAAGATGGCGGGTTTTCGTAATCTACTCGTGCACAATTACTTGGAAGTGGACGATCGTCTGGTTCACGAAAATCTGCGAACGCGCCTGAGCGATTTTGAGCAATTTCAAAATTACATCCTTCAATTTCTTGAACGGTAGTACCCTCTTGCATCACATGGCGTATGCTACGTTGCCCATTCAAGCCCTTTGATTGTTTTTGAAC
>JAOACU010000612.1 GCA_026417715.1 Anaerolineae bacterium
ATCATTTGCGCGTGCAGATACGGAAAACCGCCCCACACGATCAACACGGCGAGCAGAATCGTGGGCAGTGAAAACGTGGGCGCGCGTTCTTCCGATTCGTCGGTCAAGACGATGGCGCCGGCGAGCGCGGCAAGTGGCACCATCGTCAATGTGAGCAGTCGCCAAGGAAATTGCGCGAACGAAAGAATCGGGCGCGCGATTTCCCACAGTGGACGCGAAAACCCCAACATCAACACGGCGACAACAATCGTCATCACGAGGAAAAAGATCCAAAAGCGACGCGTGTCGCGCGGATTACGCACAATCGCGATGAGCGAAAAGATCGCGAGGATGACCGGCGTCACGCCCAATTGAAACGACATTTCATCATTGGGACCGGGCTTGCTGATGCCAAAGCCCCAGGTGGGACTAAAGAGTTGAAACAAGTACGCAAAGTGATTCGTGTAATCGTAGTAATTTCCCAACCACTGATCGGTGCGCACGTATTGATATTCAAGCACAGCGGGGATGAAAAAGATTGACACGATGCCAAGCCCCAGCGCGAGCGCGGCGAGGGAGGGCAAGCCCAAGCGGACGAAGGACGAAAGTCTGCCCTGAGCGAAGCCGAAGGGACGAAGGACGGAGGACGGTTGACTGACCGCTGACCGCTGACCGCTGAACCTGAAACCTGAAACCTGAAATTTACCCAACATCAAAAACAACACCCACGCGCCTAGCACGACCGTGAATAGCATCGCCACGCCGTTGTGCGAGAACATCATCGCGGCGTACGCGAACGCAGCGGCAACGATTGTTGTACGGCTTGGACGCATCACGGTCTCGTAAAATCCCCAGAGCGTCAGTGGCAAAAAGACCAGCGCGACTGACTCGGCGAGCGCGGCGCGCACGTACACATCGGCGATGTGATACGGAATGTAAATGTACGCCACACCCGAAAGAAACGCCGCGCGGCTCGATGCGGTCAGACGTTTGATGAACGCAAACATCGCGACGCCAGAAAGAACAATCGCCAACGCAAAGACAATTTTCGTCGCGGTCACAAAATCGAAACCGAGCAGATGAAATGCTTCGCTGATGTAAAGCGCGCCGGGCGCGTAGATGTTGAACATCGGGTAACCGTAACCGAAAGTGTAATCAGGCGCCCAGCGTGGGTAAAAGATGCCATCTTGAATCGAACGATGGAACTCGAACAAGAAATAGATCGAATGCCGCCCATCGTGCGCGCCCCAAAAATAGCCGGGCGCGAACAACGGCGCAATGGCGAAGATGGAAAGGAGGAGAAGGAGATACAAGTACTTGTCAATACGTTTGAAAAATAGAATGATATTTTCCATTGGCAGCGCCGCTGCCTCAATGCTCAGCCCAAGATAAAGTACAGCCAAAGG
>JAOACU010000613.1 GCA_026417715.1 Anaerolineae bacterium
AGGTGTCAGGGTTGTGGTACGTGCGTCGCCGCGTGTCCTTCTGGCGCGATCAGCGGTACCGTCTTTAGCAATCAGCAAATTATGGCGCAGTTGAACGGCTTGATGTTGTTGAATGTGGAGGAGCGCGTTCCGGCGTGATACGTATTGCGTGTTGCGTATTGCGTATCGTGTATCAGGTGCACGCAATATGCAATACGCAATATGCACTCTGGAGGAACTATGGCTGAACCATTCGAACCCTTGATCATAGGATTTACGTGCAATTGGTGCAGTTACCGCGCCGCCGATTCGGCTGGCTCGATGCGGTTGAAATATCCACCGAACATTCGCCTGATTCGTTTGATGTGCTCTGGTCGCATTGATACGACGTTCGTGTTGCAAGCATTCGCGAACGGCGCAGATGCGGTGTTGATTAGTGGCTGTCATCCCGGCGATTGCCACTATGTCGAACAAAATTACAAAGCGCAAAGTCGTTTCTTGATGATGCGGCGTCTGCTCGCCCAAATGGGCATCGAGCCACAACGACTCAAATTGCTGTGGGCATCCGCCGCCGAAGGTGTGATCTTTGCGGAAGAAGTAACAAAGATGGTCGAAGAAGTGCGCGCGTTGGGTCCGTTGAATTGGAAGAGCCGTCAGCGGTCAGCGGTCAGCGGTCAGCATGCGACGGTCGGCGGTCAGCGGTCGGCGGTCACGGAGGTGCACGTATGAGCAAGCCGAAATTCGCAATGTATTGGGCGGCGGCGTGCGGCGGCTGCGAAATCGCCGTCCTCAACATCGGCGAGAAAATCCTCGACGTGGACGCCAACTTCGACGTCGTCTTCTGGCCCGTCGCAATGGACGCCAAATACAAAGACGTCGAAGCGATGGAAGACAATTCCATTTTGCTCACGCTCTTCAACGGTGCGATTCGCAACGACGAGAACGAACACATCGCACACCTCTTGCGCCGCAAATCACAAATCCTCGTCGCCTTCGGCGCGTGCGCCACGCAAGGTGGCATTCCCGGGCTGGCGAACCTCAGCCCCGTGCAAGAGATGGTGGACACCGCGTTCAGCACCATTTCGACCGACAATCCCGATGGCGTGCGTCCGCACACGCACTATCGTGTCCCCGAAGGCGAAATCACCATCCCGACACTCTATCCGACGGTCAAGGCCCTCGACCAAGTGGTGCCCGTGGATTACTATATGCCTGGCTGTCCACCCGAATCGCATCAGATTGCGGCGGTGATTGACTTGGTGGTGCAAGTGTTGCAAGGCAAGGCACAACTGCCACCCAAAGGTGCAATCATCGGTGCAGGTGTATCGAGTGTGTGCGACGAATGCACGCGCACGCGCAGTGAGAAAAAGATCAAACAGTTCGTACGCGTGCAAGATATTCCGAT
>JAOACU010000614.1 GCA_026417715.1 Anaerolineae bacterium
GCGTAAGACGTTCGAGTTCTTGCGTACTCCAACGGCGCGCACTCAAGCGGCTTTCGGTCATCGTTTCAGCAGCGCGAATCAAATCGTTGCAATGTTGCTTTTGCGCTTGGCGCACGTGGTAGAGCACACCAGTCAACTCTTGCACCGGCAAGGTGCGCAAATGTTCGGACAAGTTGCTCTGGAAGGTACGCAAATCGGGACTGTGAAAAATTCCTTGCAAGGGTGTGACGGCGTATGCGGTACTTTGACGCGCAGCGGCGGGGAGATGCGCGCGAAAACGATGCCGACTGTCTTCGGTGGCGCGAAACGCCGCGCATCCCGCCACGCGCGAATAGTATCCCCCTTGACGTTGCATCGGCTCACCGCTACCAATCTTGATGCGAACGGCTTCGACCAAGTGGTGTTCGGCAAGCCACGCATACAGTTCGTACTTGGCTTGGCGGAACAGCGCGGCGGCGGTGGCTTGGCTCACTTGTTGACTCAAGTCCGAACCTGCGATAAACACTTCGGCGATGATTTCGGCAAAGCGTTGTTGCGGCGATTGGGTCAAGGAACGACTCTGCACCGCGTAATCCCACACGCGATCCAAATACGTTCGCAGATTTTTGATCGAGTCAATGTCTTCAAAGAGTGGAATCAACCAAATCGTAGGAAGTTCGGACGTGGGATATTCGCGGCGCGTCTGTTCACGCTGGATGCGCATTTTGCGATCCAACGCAATCAACGCATCGGGCTTGGTGGACAGACTGATTTGCAGACCCAGCACAATGCCGGGATTGCCGTACGTGCTTGCCAGCGCATTGAGTTCATGGAGGTTGTAAACGGTCGTATCAATCGCAAACGGATCGCGTGCGGTAATCAAACCCTGATGAATGCGCGGCGTGATCACCGTGCGTCGCAACAGATCGCGATAGTTCACCATCGCGCGCAGCAAAGATTCGTTGTGCCGATGCGCTTGCAAGACGGGAATCAAGGTATGCAGTTGTTCGCGCAAGCGTTGATTCAAATCAAAATAATACGTGAGTTCCAGACGACGTTGATGACGCATCGCGCGCATTTGTCTTTCGAGGCGATCGTTGTGTTGCCACAACGTTTGCGCTGGATCCGCCATCAATCGCAGTCGCATCGCCCAGTGTTGCCAAGGTGTGGCACTGACCGCGAACGGAAGAATGCCGCGATAGCGTTGCTCCAATTGATGCGTCAACTTGGTGATGTCATTCAACAGTCGAGTAAACTTGCGATTGCGTTGCGGTAGGCGCGCCAACTCTGCCACGAGTTCTGGGTTGAGTGTCACCTGCGCGTCCGCGCGCAACAACGCTTCCACCATCCGACTCAACCGCCGCACATTTTCCATCACGAGTGCCGCCACCAAACGATGCCCTT
>JAOACU010000615.1 GCA_026417715.1 Anaerolineae bacterium
GGCGAAGGTGTATTGCGTGATGCGTATTGCGTATATGAGCGCGAAACCTGAAACTTGAAACCTGAAACCTGTAACCCTGAAACGGAGGTAACGTGATTCTCGATCAATTCCGACTCAATGGTCGCGTCGCGCTCGTGACGGGTGCCGCGCAAGGATTGGGACAAGGATACGCGCGCGCGCTTGCCGAAGCCGGCGCAGACATCGTCGCGCTCGATTTGGCAGACGTAACCGAAACGGGCAATGCGGTTACCGCGCTTGGTCGTCGTTTTTACTCCGTGCAATGCAATCTGCGCGAAGCATCGGTGAACGACTTGAACGAAATTGTCAATGAGATTGTCACACAACTGGGACGCTTGGATATTTTGGTGAACAACGCCGGCATCATTCGTCGCGCGCCAGCAATCGAGTTTAGCGAAAAAGATTGGGACGATGTGATTCAAATCAATCTCAAAGCCGTGTTCTTTCTCTCCCAAGCCGCTGCGCGCGTGATGATGAAACAAGGTCGTGGCAAAATCATCAACATCGCTTCGATGCTGTCGTTTCAAGGTGGTATCCTCGTGCCATCGTACACCTCGTCCAAGAGTGCGGTGGCTGGGTTGACGCGCGCGCTGGCGAACGAATGGGCAAAGTACAACATCAACGTCAATGCGATTGCGCCTGGCTATATGGCAACCGCGAACACCGCGCCGCTGCGCGCCGACCCCGTGCGCAATCAAGCGATTCTCGATCGCATTCCTGCTGGACGTTGGGGTATGCCCGAAGATTTGTACGGCATCGTTGTCTTTCTCGCGTCCGATGCATCGAACTATATGCACGGCGCGATTGTGCCGGTGGATGGCGGATGGCTTGCGCGTTAGAAAGTATGAAGTATGAAGGATGAAGTATGAAAGATGAATTTTTCATACTTCATACTTCCGCCTTCATACTTTGAAAAGGAGACATATGGCTCGCTTTTCTCGACTCGAAGTGTTGAATGCAATCGTTGACATTGGGCTAGTGCCGGTGTTTTATCATCCCGATTTGGAGACCGCGAAGAAAATCGTCGAGGCGTGCGCGGCAGGTGGTGCGCGCGTCATCGAGTTTACGAATCGCGGCGATTTCGCACCTTGGGTGTTCAAAGACTTGTCCGAGTACGTTGCCAAGTCGAATCCCAACATCATCTTGGGTGTTGGCTCGGTGGTGGACGCGCCGACCGCCGCGTTGTACATCGCCAGTGGCGCGAACTTTGTCGTGGGTCCGATTCTCAATCCCAAAGTCGCGCGCTTGTGCAATCGTCGCAAAATCGCCTACTGTCCCGGTTGCGGTTCGGCATCCGAAATTTCCCAAGCCGAAGAACTGGGTGTGGAAATCGTCAAGATTTTTCCGGGGGATTGCGTAGGTG
>JAOACU010000616.1 GCA_026417715.1 Anaerolineae bacterium
GTACGGACGAGTTGCCGCGCGGCAACAATTGGATCGCGCGGAATTTGCGCTGTGCGAAAGAAATCACCACCCGTACCACTCGGAATCACACCCACCTGAACGTTGGGATTGATCGGTGTGCCTTCGGCGTCGAACAAGCCGTTGACGACTTCGTTGAGCGTACCATCGCCGCCGACCGAGACAATCAAATCATAGCCCGCGCGCACCGCCGCGCGCGTGAGTTCGATGGCGTGCAGATGATACTCGGTAAAAACACAATCGAATGCAAAATTTTCTTCGCGCAGCACCGGCTCGATGGTACGCCAGCGCTCGCGCATCTTGCCGTAGGCGGCAGTGGGGTTGATGATGAGGTAAGGTTTCATAGACACAGCCCCGAAAGTGTTGTTACGTGATGTTCCATCTGGCATACACCTCCGCGCGCCGATCGCGAAACACAGGCACGCGCGCTCGAACTTTATCCACCACATCGAGATCAATTTGCGCGATCAGCAATCCCTCCTGCTCATCTCCTTGCACGATAATTTCGCCCCAGGGATCAACTACCATCGAGTTGCCACCAAACGTTTCACCCTTCGATGTGCCCACGCGATTGCATGCAACGATGAATATTTGATTTTCGATGGCGCGTGCAGGCAGTAACGCGCGCCAGTGGGCAATCCGTTTTTGGGGCCACTCGGCGGGGAGGAAGACGAGGCGCGCGCCGCTCAGCGCATAGTGTCGCCATAATTCGGGAAAGCGCAAGTCGTAGCAGATGGCGAGCGCGCATTTGCCGAACGGTACCTCGAACACCTCCGCGTCATCGCCAGCCGCAAGATACTTGTCCTCGTCGAGCATCGGCACAAGGTGCAACTTGCGATACGTTCCCACACGATTGCCGCGCGCATTGTGAAACGTTGCCGTGTTGTAGATTTTGCCGTTGCGCGCTTCGAGCAGCGAACCGACCATCGCGATTCGGTACTCGCGCGCGAGGTCGGCAAGCGTCGCGAACATTCCTTGATCGAGTACGGACGCGTGCATCGTCGCGTGTTCCAAATCGTACGCGCTAGACCACAGTTCAGGGAGCACGATCACATCTGCGCCGCGTGCGCGGGCGTGGGCAAGATAGGTGCGCACAGTGTTCAGATTGCGCGTTGCATCGCCAAGCGCGAGGTCTATTTGAGCCAGTGCCAGAGTTAGATGGTTGGACATAGCAGTCACCAAACGTTTGTTCTATTCATTTTGTCCTATTGAGCAAAGTACGTATTCGTGCTATTATGATATGGTTAGGATGCAGCCACCGCTCTTATCTTAAAATTGGTAACTACTCAGCCATACTGAATTTCCGCCACAGAGCACACAGGGGTCACAGAGAAATTTTTGTTTTTCTCTGTG
>JAOACU010000617.1 GCA_026417715.1 Anaerolineae bacterium
GCTTAAGATTTGTCAGATCGCTTGCATCAGGCGATTTGTAGAGACGCGCTTGACAACGATCACACCAGTACTCGATTGCCACAAGTCGCTCGCGCAAAGTTTCTCCCGCACGCATCGTTTCGACAAGGGCGTGCGCATGTTGACAATGTGGGCAAATGTAATCACCTTCGTCGAATGTTCCTGACAATGGATCAAATGTGTGTGTGCAGACCGAGCAGGTACACTTGCCTTTGCCATACCATTGATTGAGTGCAAAACATTGTGGGCAGAAAGCAGTGGCAGGATTTGTGCGCGAAGGCGGTTTGTTTCGGCTCAAGCCCTCGTTTAATAAAGTGCGCTTGAACAAGAATGTCTCTGTGCCGCAGTGTGGACAGTTCACGTAGCGAATCCAAAATGCATACATCCCATCAGCAGAAACGCGACAGTGATAACACTCGGTCTTGTACAGCGCTTTGATATTCTCACCTGCGGTCTGCTCAAGTTGCTGAAAATAAAAATCTAGTTTCTCCAAATCAATCGGCTTGAGCGTTTCGCGTACTATCCACCATGCAACCGGGTTGAGGTCACAACCGATAACACGCGCACCTAGGCGACATGCTTCAACTAGCGTTGTGCCACCACCCATAAACGGATCCAAGATGGTCACAGGGTCTAAATCGTGATCGGCAAAATAATTGCTCTTTAAGGAAAATGATCCGTTAGCATCCCGAACGAATAACTCGACATCGGGACAAACAGCGCGCAAGATGAGGGCACGGAACAACGCGCCTGGACGACGTGCCCACCATTTATGAAGCGAGTAGATGGGACGATAGTATTGGCGCTTGCCTGTTTCGTCTTGAGCCAACTGACTAATTATATCTTCTGTTGTCGAATCTACGAATCTTACCATCGTTGGTCCACTTTAGTTTGCGACAATCGAATCGGATTGAGTGCGCCACAGTTTGTATGGAGTGGACGTCGCATAGCCACGTTCTACCAGAAATTCCCCAATCGCTTTGGCTTGCGGGAACTCGGCCTGGAACTCGCGCAAAAGTTCGTTCAACAATGGCTGGGCTAACCGATCTGCGAATTTGCCATGCAGACATCGTTCGTACCAGTTAATCAAATCAGACTCGCGAACAATTCCACGCACACGCCGTCCCCAGCCAATCTGTTTGGTAATCGCGCGAATCACAGCCGCATCAGCATCACGACACACAATGACAACACGATCACTTTCAACCTGATCCACAATATCATTTGCCATTTTCTCATTCAAGGTGAGATGTTTAACCTGAATCGCAGGACCAAAGTTTGCCCACATATCCAAACCACGATCCGCAGCATTCGTTACACCCTGTCTCTTATACACATCTC
>JAOACU010000618.1 GCA_026417715.1 Anaerolineae bacterium
GTTGGCGACTCAAAGTCGCCGCGACGACTACCCGAAGCCGACCGCCGTCGGCTTGTTTAGCCCGCGTAGGCGGGCTTCGGGTAGTTGTTAGAGCGAATTGATTCGCCTGTCAATAGACTTTGCACCAGCCCTGGGTCTTTTCTCTACGGCAATTGCGGATACGCTGCGAGCGGCGCGTACGCCACACCGACTAAACTCGGTCCCGTGTGTGCACCCAGCACCGGCGCAATCGGACTCGTTGGCAACCAAGTGCATTTGAAAAGTTGATCGAGCCGCGCGCGCAGCATCGCCGCGCCAGTGGGATTGTCGCCGTGCATCACTTGGACGCGCAGGGCGGTGCCGGGCTTGTGCTGTGCCGCGATGTATTCGCCGATTTTCGCGATGGCTTGTTCCAGCGTGCGTCCGTTGCTGTGACTGACGTACTTGCCGTGTTCTTTTTCGACACCGATGATCGGTTTCAAGTTCAACACTGAACCGAGCAAACCTTTGAGGTGGCTGATGCGCCCACCATGAATCAGATACTTGAGTGTGGTGAGGGTGAACAGCGTATCGGTTGCCGCGCTCACACGCGCGACGAGGTCGAGGATTTTTTCCTTCGACCAGCCCGCCTTGAGTGCGCGCGCGGCGGCTTCCACTTGCCAACCGAGCGCGCCTGACAGCGTTTTGCTATCCACGAACGTCACGCGCGCTTCGGGCACCAATTGCGCGCCCGCGCGCGCGGCGTTCAAGGTGCCACTCAAGCCCGACGAGATGTGAATCGAAAGAATTTCCGGATCCGTTGCCGCGAGACGCCGATAGATTTCGGCAAAATCGCCAGGCGACGGTTGTGAAGTCGTCGGAAAACTTTCGGTCGCGGATAACAGCCGATAGAATTCCTCTGGCTGAATGTCCACGCCACTGCGGTATGATTTGCCATCGAGCGTGAGCGTGAGCGGGACGAGGTGAATGTCCAGCCCTGCCATTTGCTCTGGCGCAAGGTCCATACCGCGATCACTTACGATGTGCAATTTGTTTCTCCTTTCAAGTAATTTTGGATTGCCGATTTTCGATTGATGCAATCGCAAATCGAAAATCAATTGACGCGCACACGCGTCAAAACGATATATCCATCTGCCGTCACGAATTCGCTTGGTGATGCCACGAGCATTTCGTTCGTCAGTGGATTGTAGAGCGCGACACGCAAAACGTACTCGCCCGCTGTGATGTGCGACGGAACGCGCAGACGAATCGGATGACGCAGGATTTCGCCGGGTGTCCAGCGCGCAGTGCCGAGCGCGTTGCCAATCGGAATTTCGTCGGACGATGCGACGACAGTGCCATCGGACGCGAACAAGCCGATGTACAGGCGCGCGTCCACG
>JAOACU010000619.1 GCA_026417715.1 Anaerolineae bacterium
TAAGGAACTTGTCCTGAGCGAAGCGAAGGAAGGGCTCAGCGTGACAGAGTGCCTTACCAGCATTACATTTGTAGCACCACCGAACGTTGAAATTGTAGAAGATACGTGTGGTGTTGAAAACGAAAGAACGAAAAATGTCTTCGATGTACTCGAAACCATTCTACAAGCCCAAGTTTTGGTTAGCCCTCTTGTTAATTTTCTTGGGTCTCAAACTAACTCTGATACTTTTGGTTTTGCGGCAGCCTGCAAACGCATTTGTACCAGACTCGTATGGCTATGAAGATTTGGCGTTGAATTTATTACAGCGCGGTCGTTTTGATGTCCCAGACGAACCAATGCTTGGCTTGATACGAACGCCGGGATATCCTGTTTTTGTCGCGCTAATTTACGCAATCATCGGACGAGTTCCCAGTGGTGTAGTTCTACTTCAACTGATTCTGGACGCGCTGACAGTTTGGCTAGTTTTTCGAATCGGACGCGATTCTTTTTCTCAACCGATTGGCATGTTGGGCGCGTTCATTTACGCGCTCAGTCCCAATGCAACAGTTGGCGCACTGTATTTGTTGTCTGACACTTTGTTCACTTTTCTTCTGGTCAGCGCGCTGTACGTTTTGTACCGATACTGGCATAAAGGCGATAAGCGTGCATTACTTTTGTTGGGTATTGTGCTGGGCATGCTACCGCTCGTACGGCCGATCGGTTTATACCTTGCCTTGATTTGGATTATTTTCTTTGCACTCAAGCAGTGGAAAGATTCTGTCGTACGATGGTATCACCACGTCTTCGTTGTGAGTTTATTCTTTGTGATTTTAGTTGGGTCTTGGATCGTACGTAACTATGCCCTAACTGGGCATACATTCTTTTCTACTGCTGAAGCGTTCAACCTCTATTGCTGTTTTGCGCCTGCGGCATTAGCAGAAGAGGAAAATATTTCCATCCCTGAAGCATATTCACGTCTGAACGCGTTATTTCAATTTCAGTCGCTAAACAAAGTGAGCGCGCCCGAACTGTTTCGTGCCGCCGCACATGCTACCCAGATCATTTTGCAGCATCCTGTTGGATATGCCAAAGCATACCTTAAGGGAGTATTCGCTACTCTGTTTGAACCGGCTTACAAGCAATGGCTTCAAATTGTGGGGATTGAGTACACCGCGTCTGGCTTTCTTAGCAGAATCACAGCGCGCGATTTCGCTGGTGCTGTCGCGGCATTGTCCCAGATGACACATACGGGACAGTTTTGGCTCGCGCTACCGATTTTGAATATCATTTACACGATTGCGGTATATGTGTTTTCGATATGGGGGGCATACAAGATGTTTCATCAGCCCCTCCGAGACGATCAGCGTGCGCTCGTC
>JAOACU010000620.1 GCA_026417715.1 Anaerolineae bacterium
ACTGGTAGCAGCATGAAAATCTGGATCAATGCACAACTTTCTCCAGCGATCGCACGTTGGATCACCTAAAGGGAACATACTGAGAATGAAAGTTGAAGAGGGTTAAAATGCAGATTTATCGGATAGAAACGATCGTCTCACCTGATCGCGTCCTTACTCTGCGCGGTGTACCTTTTCGCGCTGGCGAAAAGGTGGAGATTATTGTTCTCAGCCCTCCGCGTAAAAGAGAAAAGACGAAACGCTATTCCCTGCGCGGCAAACCGATTCGCTATCTTGCACCGTTTGACAGCGTTGCTGAAAACGAATGGCAGATACTGCGATGATCGTTCTTGACACACACATTTGGGTTTGGTGGGTGCATGGAGACGTGCACTTAACTCCAACCCAACGCGAGGCAATCATAGCAAATGAAACCGATGTGATCGGAGTCAGCGCGATTTCATGCTGGGAAATCGCTAAACTTGTTGAATATGGTCGTTTAGAATTGCCCGTACTTCTGGAGGAATGGTTCGAACAGGCACTAGATTATCCTGGAATACAACTACTTGCACTAACACCAGAGATCGCGATTGAATCCACACGACTACCGGGTAATTTCCATCGTGACCCTGCCGATCAGATTATTGTCGCCACGGCGCGCGTTTATAATTGTCCATTGGTTACGTTGGACGAAAAGATTCTAAACTATCCGCACGTTACCACCATACGATAAAAATGATCAAACTCGCCCCTTCCATCCTCTCCGCTGATTTTGCGCGGTTGGGAGAACAAGTAACCGAAGCCGAGCGCGCGGGCGCCGATTATATCCACGTGGACGTGATGGACGGGCACTTTGTGCCGAATCTCACGATTGGTCCACTGGTCGTCGCAGCGATTCGTCCGCACACGCGCTTGCCGCTCGACGTGCATTTGATGATCGAAGCGCCCGAACGCTACATTGGCGATTTTGCGGACGCCGGCGCGGACATTATCACAGTGCAACAAGAAGCGTGCGTGCACTTGCACCGTATCGTCGAACAAATCAAGGGGTTGAATAAAAAGGCAGGTGTGGCAATCAATCCTGCCACACCCGTCAACACACTCGAAGAAATTTTGCCGTACGTGGATTTGGTGCTGGTGATGACCGTCAACCCCGGTTTCGGTGGACAATCGTTCATTGAGACGATGCCGCGCAAAATCGCGGCGATGCGCCAGATGATTGACGCGCGCGGCTTGACCGCGCAGATCGAACTTGAAGTGGATGGGGGCATCAACGTCGAGACTGCGCCGCGTGTGGTAGCTGTCTCTTATACACATCT
>JAOACU010000062.1 GCA_026417715.1 Anaerolineae bacterium
GAACAGACTATAGCCCTCATCCCACCACAACGGTTGAAGATCGAGCGCAAAGAGGCGCAGTCCAAGTCCGCCCAACGTGATCGCGACGAGGAAAAAAATCGCGTGAAGGCGCTTCATAGCAAGTGCGTGATCTATGGCGAAACCCAATCGAGATAGTAACGTCCGCCTTCAGAGCCGAATTGAATCGCCACGTCAGGTGAAATCGGTGTGAGGTCAGTGGAGGAGCGAACAATACGGACGATGATCGGTTGATTGCCGCGACCTGCCGAGACATCTAGTTGATAGTTGAACATATTCTTGGATTCGCGACAATTCACGCCCCATTCAGGATTCAGTTGTTGAGGATACAACGAGTCCATTCGCGCAATCACTTTGCCGGTGCTATCCAAGGCAATAATGTGGATTCCGCCAACATACGCATTGTTTTGCATAATGCGTCCCTTGACCTCAAAGGTACCGGGTCCGGCGGGGCACATCCCTTGTTGATCCAGATTGTCTCTACGGCGCCAGGGGAATTGCGGCGCGGGTGGCGCCGTCGGGGCTTTGGTTGCGGGACGCGCCGTTGCCACTGCGCGCGCCGTAGCCGTAGGCGTGAGCGTGGGCACGCGTGTCGCCGTGGCTTCAGGTGTTGCCGTAGGTTCAGGCGTAGCCGTGTAGTAGGGTGTGAACGTCGGACGTGGTGTGCGCGTGGAGGTGGGAGTTGTTGTTGCGCGTGCCACAAGTGTCGTTACCGTATCCAGATTACAAGCCAGCAATGTGAGCGCAACAAAAATCACGCTCACAGCCAAGACGCGATTTCGTTCCAACTTGATCAACTCCTTTCTGCAGAGCGCGTGTCATTATACGCGTGACCCACGTTCTTGGCAAACAGGGCTAGTGCAAAGTCTATTGACAAGGCGAATGAATTCACGCTAACAACTACCCGAAGCTGCCCTTCGGCGGCTGGTTTAGCCCGCAAAGGCGGGCTTGGGGTCGTTGTCGCGGCGACTTCGAGTCGCCAACACCGACTTTGCACCAGCCGTGTCTTGGCAAACCTTGCCTTTGCAAATTCAGCACAAGTCGAGTAAAATAGCCCACACGAGCAATCGTCAACTCACGCAGAGGTGTACCTATGAAAATCGCTTTGGATGCAATGGGCAGTGATGCCCATCCTGTTCCCGATGTGTCTGGTGCAGTACTCGCTGCGCGCGAGTATGGTGTCACCGTCATTCTCGTCGGTGACGAAAACAAAATCAAACCTGAACTCGCCAAGCACGATACGCGCGGACTCGATTTGCCGATTGTACACACGCCCACCGCGATTGCAATGACCGATCACGTGGACGCGGTCAAATCGAAAAAAGATTCCTCGATGAATCTCGCGGTCAAACTCGTGCGCGAGAAACAAGCCGATGCGTTCGTCACGGCGGGCAACACCGGCGCGGCAATGGCAGCCGCGATTGCTGGACCTTACCTGCTCGGTCGCATCAAGGGCATCAAGCGACCCGCACTCACCACAACGATTCCCACTGCCACAGGACGCACCTTGCTCCTCGACATCGGCGCGAACACAGAAGTGAAACCGGAATACCTCTACCAATTCGCACTGATGGGTTCGATTTACGTGGAAAAAGTGTGGGGCTTGACGCGCCCGCGTATCGGTTTGCTCTCAAACGGTGAGGAAGAGGGCAAGGGTCCCCAAGTCGTGCGCGACGCGTACGCACTGTTGAAGCAAAGCAAATTAAATTTTGTTGGCAACGCCGAAGGGCGCGACATTCCCAAAGGCACGATGGATGTAATCGTGTGTGATGGTTACGTGGGCAACGTCGCGATCAAGTTGAGCGAATCGCTCGCGAAAACGCTCGTCGGTTTCATCAAAGACGAAATCAAAAAGCGTCCTCTCGCGATGCTTGGTGCGCTGTTGGCGAAACCCGCGGTCGATGCGTTGCGCGCGCGACTTGATCCCTCCGAAGTCGGTGGTGGTATCTTGTTAGGGGTAGATGGTGTTGTAATTATCGGGCACGGCAGTTCGGATGCCAAGGCGATCAAGAACGCGATTCGTGTGGCAAAAGAAGCCGTCGAAGGAAACATCGTCGAGTTGATTCGTTCGGGTGTGACGGAGACAGGCATATGACAGAACAACGCGCGCGTGTCGTGATTACCGGTCTGGGCGCGATTACACCGCTTGGGAACACGGTCGAAGAATTTTGGAGCAACTTGCTAGCAGGACGTTCCGGCGTGGCGCCCATCACCTTGTTCGATGCGAGCAAACTCAAGACGCGCATCGCTGCCGAAGTGAAAAATTTCGATGCGACGAAATACGTGGACGCCAAAGACGCGCGACGAATGGGACGCGCGACCTTGTTCGCACTGGCGGCGGCAAAGGATGCGATTCGTGATGCCGGATTCGGCGAACATTTCAACGATAGCCCGCGCGTCGGTGTGGTACTCGGCACGGGCATCGGTGGCTTTCCCGAAGCCATCAAAGAACACGCCGAGTACGAACGACAAGGTACTGGACGCGTCAGTCCTTTCCTTGCCGCGCTGATCTTGCCGAATATGCCGGCGTTTTTCGTCGCGCATCACTATCGCGCACACGGTTTCAATTCGACGATGGTGACCACCTGCGCGGCGGGCACCGATGCGATTGGACTCGCGACCCAAGTGCTTCGGCGCGGCGAAGCCGATGTGATGCTCGCCGGTGGTACAGAAGCACTCATCTCCGATATTATCTTTGTTGCTTTTGGCGCGATGCGCGCACTCTCGACGCGCAACGATGAACCGGCGCGCGCGTCACGTCCATTCGATAAAGATCGCGATGGCGTGGTCATCGGCGAAGGCGCGGCGGTGTTGGTGTTGGAGCGACTCGACCACGCGCTTGCACGTGGCGCGAAAATCTATGCGGAGGTGCTGGGTTACGCGTCGAATTCGGACGGCTATCACTTTGTCGCGCCTGAACCGCAAGGAAGTGGCGCGATCCGCGCGATGCGTGATACGCTGGCGAATGCTGGCATCACGCCTGAACAAGTGGATTACATCAACGCGCACGCCACCGCGACGATTCTCAACGATCCCGTCGAAACGTCAGCCATCAAACAAGTGTTTGGCGCGCGCGCGTATCAAATTCCGATCAGCGCAACCAAGTCAATGATTGGACACTCGATGGGCGCGGCAGGCGCATTTGAAGCGATGGTATGCGCGCTGACGATTCGCGACCAAAAGATTCATCCCACCGTCAATCTCGATCATCCCGACCCCGCGTGTGATTTGGATTACGTGCCGCACGTGGCGCGCGCGGCGACGGTCAACATCGTTTTGTCGAATTCGTTTGGCTTTGGTGGGCAGAACGCATGCCTAGTGCTGGGAAAATACGTGCCCTGATTGGAGGAGGATATGATCTCGGATACCTTGACCAAACCATCGGTAGAAACGCTTACCAGCCAGCGTTTGCTGCCACAAGAGTTGATGCAAATGCAAACGCTTGCGCGCGCCAAACGCACGCGTGTTGTTGTTACAGGATTGGGCGCCATCACGCCTGTAGGACACACGCCCGAAGTGTTTTGGCAAAATCTTCTCGCAGGACAATCGGGCATCGGTCCTGTCACGTTGTTTGATGCGAGTCGTTACAAAACGCGCATTGCGGGCGAAGTCAAAGATTTCGATGTGACGCGCTATGGCGTGGACGCCAAAGACGCGCGGCGAATGGGACGCGCGACGTTGTTCGCGCTTGCCGCCGCCAAAGACGCGCTTACCGATGCCGGTTTTCCGAATGGTCTGCAAGAGAACGAACGCGCGGGTGTCTTGCTGGGCACGGCACTGGGTGGTTTCGTCGAAGCCATCGAAGCGCACAACCTCTTTTTGCAAAAAGGTCCCGACCGCCTGAGTCCATTTCTGGCGGCAGTGATTTTGCCAAATATGCCTTCGTTCTACGTGGCATACCAATTTCGCGCGCGCGGCTACAATTCGACGGTCGTGACCGCGTGCGCGGCAGGCACGCACGCGATTGGCGCGGCGGCAGAAATCATTCGGCGCGGCGATGCCGACATTATGCTCACTGGCGGTACCGATGCGGTGATCTCCGAAATTGTCTTTGCCGCGTTCGGCGTAATGCGCGCGATGAGCACACGCAACGATGAACCGACGCGCGCGAGTCGTCCCTTCGACAAGAACCGCGACGGGTTTGTGATTGGCGAGGGCGCGGCGGTGTTGGTGTTGGAAAAGTTGGAGCACGCGCTCGCGCGCGGCGCCAAAATTTACGCCGAAGTCCTCGGCTATGCGACCAACTCCGACGCGTATCATTTTGCGGCACCCGACCCACAAGCCATCGGTGCAACAAATGTGATGCGCGACGCGCTGCACAATGCCGGCGTTACTCCCGATCAAGTGGATTACATCAACGCGCACGGCACCTCCACGCCGCTCAACGATGCTGGCGAAACACTTGCCATCAAAAACGTCTTTGGCGCGCGCGCGTATCAAATTCCTGTCAGTTCCACCAAGTCTATGATTGGGCATGCGATGGGCGCGGCAGGCGCGTTCGAGGCGGTCGCGTGCGTGATGACGCTGCGCGATCAAAAGATTCATCCCACCATCAACTATGAAACCCCTGACCCTGCCTGCGATCTCGATTACGTACCGAACGTGGCGCGTCCCGCCAAAGTGGACATTGCCGTCTCTAACTCGTTCGGTTTGGGCGGGCAGAACGCATGCCTTGTTCTCGCAAAATACAAATGAATGAGCCAATGAGCCAATGAACCAATGAGCCAAAAAAGACGGAAGACGAAGGACGAAAGACGAATGACCAATCTCTAATCTCCAATCTCCAATCTCTATTTTGGCTCATTGACAACGGAGTATCTATGCGACTGACCAGAAACGAAAAACTCATTCAACAACGAAGCACGTGGGCGCGGTATTTGACGTTTATCGGAATGGGCTTGCTATTGATTTCGCTCATCACCTCGTTTACCACCGATTACATCGCGGCGGCGTATGGTACGCTACTCGGTGGTTTTGTCGTCGCGATGGCAGGATCGTACTTGGCGCACAAGTGGCTACGCCCACCGCGCGCCGATCTTGCCCTTGAAAAAGCCCTTAAAGGATTCGATAACAAACATCACCTCTACAATTATCTCTTGCCCGCTGAACACGTTCTCGTTGCACCCAGCGGGGTGTGGGTGTTCAAAACTAAATACCACGACGACGACATTGTTTGCAAAAACGGCAAATGGAATCGTCCTTGGAAATGGTCGCGCCTGTTTGGCGCGTGGGCACAAGAATCGCTGGGCGATCCTATCGCCGAATTGCAAGAGGACATTCAAAAAATCAGGCGACTCTTAGCGGCGAAAATGAACAATCCTGTGCCCGTAGATGGCTATGTGGTCTTCACGCACCCGCGCGCGCGCTTGTCCATTGACGATCCGAATTTGCCGGTGGTGATGGTGGACGACTTGAAAGACACGTTGCGCAAACGCAAAAGCACCACCGTACTGCCTCCACCAGTTTTGAGTCAAATCGAGACCATCTTCGACGAATACGCGAATGCAAAAACAGCCAAATAGCGATTACTGCTTTGTCTGCGGACGTCACAATCCCATCGGTTTGCATTTGCAATTCTACTTGGCGGATGATGGGAGCGTCCACGCCGAATACACGCCGCGCCGCGAACATCAAGGTTATCCCGGCGTGATGCACGGCGGACTGATTACCGCGATGCTCGATGAAATCATCGGTCGCACAGCGATTGCGCGCAATTTTTGGTGTATGACGGCAAAGTTGGAAGTGCGCTTTAAGAAACCTGTGCCGATTGACGCGCCGCTTCGCTTGAAAGGCGAGATTGTGCGTCACGATACGCGCGTGCTGGAGGGACGCGGTGAAATTCGTTTAGCCGATGGCACGTTGGCAGTCGAAGCATTCGGTACATACGTGCGGATTCCCGATGAGCAGATCGCACAATTCCAAGACGCACTCATCGGTTGGCGCGTGGACGAGTGAGAGAGAAAGGTTCATCAAAGGAGTCACCCACGAATGCCAATGACACTTGCTGATTTTCCGCGTCCGGCTGGGGATAACGGTCGTGGCTTACACGGTAGCGCGTTGCCCGGCTGGACCGGCGGCGACGAAGGGTACGATTACTGGATTCGCGAACTCGTCGAAATGGGAATCAAATGGTTCAAGGTCGTTGATGATGGCGGCGATAGTTTGCCCTGGTGCGAAAAACTCCTCGACGCCGGCATCTTTCCCATCGTTCGCATCTTGCGTCGCGATCCGCCACCGAATGACACACCCGAACCGAATCCCGGCCACATCGGCGCGCCAGAAGAGCAAACGATTCGTCGTTTGATTGCGGCAGGTGTGCGCTACTTTGAAACCAATAACGAACCGAACTTGCCTATCGAATGGAAACACAACGCCATGCCTGCGAATCCAATCGAATGTGCAAAACTGGTCGCGCTCAACTGGCTTTTTGACGCGCGCTTGATTTTGTCGCTGGGTGGTTTGCCCGGCTTGCCAGCAATCAGCAATGGCGGCAAGATGGATTTGATGGGCGCACTAGTGACGTTGGGACGCGAAGACATTTTGTTGGAAGGGTGTTGGATCGCCGTGCATAATTTTGGCGGCAATCGTCCCTTGAATTTTCCGGACGATCCTGTCAATCGCAGTGGACAGCCGCTCACGCGCGAAACTTACGATCACGGCGCGTTTACCACGTGGGTATGGTGGAACACCGTCACGCGTCGTGCCGATACGCTCGATGAAATCAACGCCGCGCGCGCGAACCAAGCCAATCCCGCCGCCGCACTGGAAAACGATCATGCGTGTTGGCGCGAGTTCGAGTACTATCACGCGCTCGCGATGAAATACTTGGGACGCCCGATTCCGATCATCGCAACAAGTGGTGGTTATCAAATCGGTCGTCGCAACGATTTGCGTTACCCGCGCGTCACGCCTGAGGTGCATCGCGATCTCACCGTTGCGCTGTTCGATTTTATGCAACGCCAAGCCCCCGATTATTTCTTCGCCGCGACACCTTGGCTCGCTTTCGATTATGGCGGTTACGACGCCGATGCGTGGTTCGGCGCGTTTTGGCAAGACGCGTTGACGCACGGTTCGGGCGGGCACAACAACTTGCCAACGATCACCGTGCCTAATCACAACTTGGGTGAACGCCTGCCAGTGATTGACGCGGTCAAAGCGCTGCTGAACCTAGCGCGTCGTTTACCGGGCACACAACCCGCGCCACCCGCGCCTATCGTCGTCGTGCCGCCAGAACCTGCCGCGCCCGCGCAACCTACGCAACCGACGTGGGCAGTCTGGTTGCGCGATGAACCGCCCGCGCGCGTGAATACGCAATATGCAGTAAGCAGTAGGCAAGAGGCAGTAGCAGTAGGCGGTAGGCAGGAGGCAGGAGGCAGGGCGCGCGAAGAAACAGTTGAAGCACCAGCCGAATTGCCGCGCGAATCAACGCCCGCTCGTGTCGAAATCGAAACGCCGCGTGAACCGATGATCACGCGCGAAGAAAAAATCGAAACGCCAATCGAAACGCCGCGCGAAGCAACGCCGATTCGTGACGAAACATCCGCGCCTCCGCCCATCGAATTCGGTGCGCCAGAAAAACTCGCGCCTCCAGAAACGATTGCGCCAAGCGAGTCAATCGCGCGCGAGATGCCGGCGCCACTCGCGTTACCCATCGGTGATGAGGTGGAATGGGATTGGCGTTTGGACGCGCTGAACGTCACTGTCGAACCGGCACAAGTCGAATCGGGATTGATGTACTGGAAATTGGTGCGCGCCGTCTATCAAGGTCCCGGCGAATCGAACGATACGCATCAAATTGTTTACACTGTCGTCAACGAACGCAACGAGCCAATCGAGTATCAAAAAGTCAAGCAAGGTTGGTCGGATGGTGAAACCGACGCGCTTACAAATGAACACGGCGAAGCGCGCATCCCCTTGTGGCTTGGTTACGCGCCCGATCGTGATGAACGCGGCGCATACTCGGCGTGGGTAGATGGTTTGCCGAGTGATCGTGTGGTGGGATTGGGCTTGCCTGCCAAACGGCATGTGAGTTTTTTGTTGACGTGGCGACGCACGGTGGCGCGGTGACGGAGGACGGAAGACGAAGGACGAAGGATGAAAAGTGAAGTTGGGTTGGCGTGGCGTGGATTACCTATCGTGATTGGCGTGTGTTTGTTGGTCGGCTTGGGAATTGGTTTGTTCATCGGCGGTGTGCTCTGGCCCCCCCAAATTGTGAACGTGGATGTGACCGATCTCAAACCATCCGCGCAAGATGAACTCATCGTCTTGATTGCCGATGCGTATGCGTACGAGCAAGACGTGGCAAGCGCGCGCAAACGTTTGGCGGAATTTAAGGACAAGAACATCGGCGCGCGTGTCGCGCGACTTGCCAAAGAACTGGCGCGACAAAATCACGCCTCGGCGGCAAACGTTGCCGCACTCGCCATCGCGCTGGGCGAATCCGATGCGCAGATCGCGCTCATCGTGACGACACTCACGCCCACCGTCACGCCTACTCCCGCGCCAACTGACACGCCAACACCTTTGCCAACCCTGACAGCAACGCCCTTGATGATACCAACGGGGACACCAACTACAACATCTACTCCCACGCGCACACCCACGCGCCGCCCCACGTTGTCACCCACACCCAAGCCCGCTGCGATCGCGCCAACTGTGTGGTTGCCCGCGTTCCCGGCGGAATGGCCCGGCGGTGTGCGCTACGAACCGGCGAATGTGGCGCCGGGGCAAAAGTATTGGCACCTGACACGCGCGCTCTACTGCGATATTCGCGACACGCGTTTCGATTGTCCCAATTTGCCGGGCGGTAGTGACGGCATTGGCATTTACGTTTTGCTTGTGAATGGCAAAGCCCCGTTGTTACTCGATGGCACTCCTGCCAATCTCGAAGACAAATCGAACGATCCGCATTGTCGTTGCACGTATGAACTTTTTCCCGATGGCAGAACGATTCAGGTTGGCAATTTTCCAAGCGACAAAATCGGTGGCTTGGCATTGAACAGTGTCAAGACCAAAGTGCCGCAAACCCACGTGCGTTATTTTTTGACCTTCGAGTTAGTAACACGATAGGTGAAGGACCAAAGACGAAAGACGAAGGCCTTCGTCCTCCGTCCTTCGTCTTTGGTCATAACACTTCGACATCGTGCGGCAACGATTCGCGTAATCCCCCCGGCGTCATTCGCACGAACACCGCTTTTTCGTACAACTCCTCGATGGAATGCGCGCCACAGTAACTCATCCCTGATTGCAAACCGCCGACGAGTTGCGCGAGCACTTCTTTGATGTGACCGCGATACGGTACCGCCGCTTCGACTCCTTCCGAAACGTACTCGTCAATTTCTTCTTGCGTGATTTCGGTTGTCTCGCCTTCACGAATCTTACGTACGATGTTGGCTTGCACCGATGCCATCCCGCGCGACACCTTGTAGCGATGTCCTTGTCGCGTCATCATCAAGCCCGGACTTTCGTCGGTACCCGCGAACAGACTGCCGATCATCACGGTAGACGCGCCTGCCGCGAGTGCCTTGACAATGTCACCTGAATTGCGAATACCACCATCGGCAATGATGGGAATGCCTGCCGCGCGCGCAACCTCCGCGCACGCCATCACCGCCGAGAGTTGTGGCACGCCTGCGCCCGCAACGACGCGCGTGATACAGATCGAGCCCGGTCCCACGCCGACTTTGACCGCGTCCGCACCGGCATCAATCAAACGCTTTGTTCCCTCTGGTGTTGCCACGTTCCCACCGATGATTTGCGCGCTCGGAAAATGTTTGCGGATGTTTTTGATCATTTCGATTTCCAACAACGAATCGCCATGCGCGATATCCACCACGATACAATCCGCGCCGGCGGCAAGCACCGCTTCGACACGTTTCAGTTCTTTTTCGCGTACGCCTACTGCCGCACCCACCGCGAGTCGTCCGCGCGCGTCTTTGGTGGCTTTGGGATAACGTTCGATCTTCATAATATCTTTCAATGTGATCAAGCCGACTACGCGCCGTTCGGCATCCACCAACGGCAATTTCTCGATGCGATGCTCGTGCAAAATTTTCTCCGCTTGCTTGATGGTTGTATCGGGCGGCGCGGTGACGACATTCTTTTGCATAATCTCGGTCACCGGGCGATTCTCGCCGTTCTCGAACAACAAGTCGCGCGTCGTGATGATACCAGCCAAACGTTTTTCCTCGTCCACAATCAAAATACCACCTGTGCCCGTTGCCTCGATCACACGCTTGACATCGCCAACCGTATGTGTCACCGAGAGTGTAATCGGATCGTCCACGATGAACGTCTCGGATTTTTTGACGCGCGCGATTTGTTGTGCTTGCTCTTCAATCGGCATAAACCGATGAATTATGCCGATGCCTCCTTCACGCGACATCGCAATCGCCATCTCACTTTCCGTCACCGTGTCCATATTCGCCGAGACGATGGGAATTTGTAGCGTGATTTTGTTCGTCAACTTGGTTTGTGTAGATAATTTCTTACGTGACACCACGTCGGAATACTGTGGCACGAGCAACACGTCATCATAAGTCAAAGCCACGTCGGGTAGGATTCTCATCGCGCACCTCCATAGTGCGTATTGCATATTTCGTATTGCGTATTACGTTTTACGCAACACGCAATACGCAACACGATTATACGCACTTGACCTTTCCCCGCAACATTTCTATAATGCCCGCGCAATGGATGAACTACTTGCTATATCACCACTTGATGGGCGGTACGCGCGCGAAGCCGCGCCGCTTCAAAATTATTTTTCCGAATTCGCGTACATTCGTGACCGCATTCGCATCGAAATTGATTATTTGATTGCACTCTCGCGCGACGCGCACCTTGTCCGCGCATTCACTCCCACCGAAATCCCCCATCTCCAATCTCTAATCTCCAATCTCTCCCTCGACGATGCGCGCGCAATCAAACACATCGAACAAACGACGCGCCACGATGTCAAAGCCATCGAGCAGTTTTTGCGCGCGCGACTTGACAACACTTCACTTGCCGATGTGATCGAGTGGATACACTTTGGTTTGACTTCGGAGGATGTGAACCAAACTGCGCACGCGCTCGCGTTGCGCGATTCGCGCGACCGCGTGCTTGTGCCCGCACTCGATAAAATCATCGCGCGACTCGGCGCGCTCGCGCAGCAATACAAAAGTACGCCGATGCTCGCGCGCACGCACGGGCAACCTGCTGTGCCGACGACGTTGGGCAAGGAGTTGGCGGTGTTCGTCGCGCGGTTGCGCGCGCAACGCGACATCTTGCGTGCGCATCGCTTTGCAGCGAAACTCACTGGCGCGGTGGGGAATTTCAACGCGCTCGTTGCCACTGCGCCACACGTGGATTGGCTGGCATTCAGCGCGCAATTCATTCGCGCCTACGATTTAGAGCCGTGCCTCGTCACGACGCAACTCGCGCCGTTCGATAACTGGGTGCGCTATTTTGACGCGCTCCACCTCACTAATTCGATTTTGATTGACCTTGCGCAAGACTTGTGGCGTTACATCAGCGATGATTACTTGAAACCGCGCGTCGTTGTGAGCGAAGTCGGTTCGTCCACAATGCCGCACAAAGTCAACCCGATTGATTTCGAGAACGCGGAGGGTAATCTGGGAATTGCGAACGCGCTCTTGGAGCAGTACGCGCGCAAACTGCCAATCTCGCGCCTGCAACGCGATCTCTCCGATTCGACGGTGCGCCGCACGTTCGGCACGGCGTTGGGGCACACGCTCGTTGCGTACGTCAACGTGGTGCGCGGTTTGGAGCGCATCGAGGCGAACGTGGACAAGATGCGCGCGGATTTGGAGGCACATTGGCAAGTCCTCGCCGAAGCGGCGCAAACGATTTTGCGCGCGGCAGGTGTGCGCGACGCGTACGATCAACTCAAAGTTTTGACGCGCGGCAAAGAATTTTCCGCCAACGAATATCACGCGTGGGTCGAGTCGCTCACCGTGGACGAATCGGTCAAGGCGCGATTGCGCGCGCTGTCGCCGTTGACGTACGTGGGACTGGCGGAGCGGATCGTTGAGGATGTGGTGGATAGTGAGGCAGTGAGACAGTGAGACAGTGAGACAGTAGGACAG
>JAOACU010000621.1 GCA_026417715.1 Anaerolineae bacterium
CGAATCGTGCCTACGCCGCTGCGCACTGCACAGAGGGACCTTGGGGCAAAAGCGGACGTTTGCTGTGGGTGTACAATCACGCCCTCACCTGCCCACGCGACGCGAACGGAAAAACCTGCGCAGATATTTTGATAGATGAATTGGTGACACAATTCGCCAGCGGTGGTATGTTAGAAAAATTCGATGGAATAGCGTTCGATGTGTTATTCCACGCCTTAGGTAACCCCGATGCGCGCGGACGCGCGCCCGATGCGGACGCCGATGGCATTGCCGATTCGGGTATCGTTGGCGGTGACAATGTGTATGGTCGCGGTGTCATCGAATTTTGCCGCCAACTGCGCGCGCGTCTCGGTGACGCACGACTCATTCTCGCCGATGGTCAGAGCGCGCACAATCAACGCGCGTTTGGCATTCTCAACGGCATCGAGGCGGAGGGCTGGCCCCACTTGCGCGATGCACGCGTGGACGATTGGTCAGGAGGGTTGAATCGGCAAACTTTTTGGAAGGCGAATGCGCGCGCACCGCAATTTTCGTACGTCAACCACAAGTTCCAAACTGACAATGGCGATTTCAATAGTCACGCCCAGTTTCCGTACGCTACGCATCGGCTTGTGTTTGCTGGCGCGGTCTTTACCGATTCGGCGATTTGTTATTCACTGTTACCACCAACGGAGAAAGACGAATTGGTGGGGGTGTGGGATGAACTGTGGATGGGTCAAGCGCGTAAACTGGGTTGGCTGGGGCAACCGCTGGCACCTGCCGTGCATCTCGCGGAAAAGCAAAACAATCTGCTAGCGGATTGGACAATCACCGATCTGCGCGCGCATCTGCGCGGCGATGTGGATGTTGTGCTGGAAAACGATGTGCTTAAAATCAGCGCGTCCACAGGCGACAAGTTACGCTTTGCGCTGACGTTGCCAACACACGGCGAAGATTTGCTGGTCGTTTTTACCGCGCGCGCCTTGGGTGACATTGCACGCTTGGTGCAGATTCACTTTGGCAGCGACGAGCCATCCGCTTTCTGGGTCAATCAACACGCGTTCAAGTTTTATCACTATCGCGGCGATGTGCGCGCCAATCCTGTGGAACTGAATTTCACAGTGGAAGGCAATGCACCATTTTGGCTGGAACGCCTCGCGGCATACGCTTTTCCCGATGTGATGTATCGCGAGTTTGAGAATGGCTTGGTGCTAGCCAATCCTTCGCTCCACGCGTTCACTTTTGACTTGCCCACGCTCTTTCCGAATCAGGTATGGCAACGCCTGCGTGGCTCACCGCAACAAGACCCACATACCAACGATGGCTCGCTTGTGCAAGGTGCGTTGACGCTGTCTCTTATACACATCTCCGAG
>JAOACU010000622.1 GCA_026417715.1 Anaerolineae bacterium
CCGCGCGAAAAATCGGGTGACCTGCTGAATCGAAGAAACGTGCGCGAAACCATTGCGCGCGTTCCGTTGGTGCGACGATGGGCAAGTTGAAAACAACTTCCCACACTTTGCCGGTGTGATCGCTGTTGATGCCACCACCCAGAATGCCACCCGTCGCAAGGATAAATTTTTCCGCGCGATGTTTCAACGGACGCCCGCTGGCTTCGCTTTCGATCCACAGCACGCGATCGCCTTCCGCGTGAAAACCAATCACGTCTGCGTTGATTTCGATGCGTACGCCCATTTGTCGCAGGCGATTTCGCAGTGCGTTCGTCAAGCGAATGCCCGGCACGCTGGGCGGCAACGTGGGAATCTCGAAAATCGGCGCGCCGACGCGCGCTTGTAATCGCTCGAAGGTGGTAGTGTGCGCGTCAAGTCCGAGAATCGCTGGCAAGCCGATGCGTTCACCTACGCGCACAAGTTTTTGCAATGCTGACGCCAGTCGCTCGACACACGCGTCATCATCGAGCGCGGCGGCAAGTTGCACCGTGTTCACATCGCGTCGCGTGCTAATCACATCGAGCGGGAGAAATTCGGCGCGCGCGGTGTGTCCTTGCTTGGTCAAGTTCTCGGCAATCAGGGTCGGATAAAAATCGCGCAGACCGCGAAAACCGACGATTAGCATCGGCTCGGTGCGATGCAAATCACCGGCGATTTGCGTGCGCGGCGCAAGAAAAGTTGGGCGCGCGGCACCGACGGGTGATGGCAACCACAAGTTGTCGCCAACGTTCGTTGCGCCTTCGTACGGCAAGCCAAGTTCGCGCGTGAGCGTCACAAAATCGCGTAGCGCATCGTCTAGCGTGTTCGCCGCGAGCGCGTACGGATGTTGCGGTTGCGCGCGCGTCAAATCGCGCAGTGTGTCCAGCGGGCGCGTGACCGGCGTCGCGCTGGTGGGATAGTAACCGAGCACGTCAATCGTGCCCGCATGAAAATGCGTTGCGCCCAGACCCTTTGCCACCATCTTGACGCGTGCCCCCGCGCGCGCGATGTGGTATGCTGTCATCAAACCTGTGAGTCCTGCACCAATGACAATCACGTCGAACATCATCAACTCCTATGTGAGCAGTCAGCGTTCAGCAATCAGCGGTCAGCGATTAGCGTTCAGTTTTTGGATGAAGGAGGTTAGCATACGTTTGACTTCGGTGACTTGGTTCATCAATCGTTCATAGTCAGCGTTGCTCAAGTACTCCAAATCGCGCGCAAGCACGAGGAGATACTCTAGTTCGCTTGCCGAACCCATTGCAATCTGCGAGAAACGTGCCAACTCACCATCGCTACCTCTACCACAACCTTCGGCGATGTTTGTCGGGTG
>JAOACU010000623.1 GCA_026417715.1 Anaerolineae bacterium
GCATAGAACACAACGCGTTTGAGAAGATTCATCGGGGTCAATTTCTTACGCTGAGATGTAGCATAAGACGGCGTTCGGGTTTTCAAGTCGATACGTGGTTGATCCATTTTACAACTCTCTTCGTCGCATTGCGCTCAAAACCAAAATCATCGCCAGCATCAGAATCGGCACAAGGAACAAGGAGATGGCAGCGCCGTGACCAATATCTCCAGAGATGATGCCTACTTGAAAAGCATACGAACCGAGAACGTGCGTGCTATTGATCGGACCACCTTTGGTCAGCAACCACACGACACTCATATCCGTAAAGGCAAAGACGGTGCTAAAAATCAAACCAATCGAGACAATCGGCGCGATGATGGGAAGATTGATTTGGAACATTTGACGGAAATAACCGGCGCCGTCCACCTTAGCCGCGTCAATGATGTCTTGGGGAATCGCGGTGAGTGCGCCCATAAACACTACGGCTGCAAACGGGAAGGCTTTCCACGCATGCACGATGATGACCGAAATCATCGCCAAGTCCGGCACACCCAACCAATTGGGCCAGTGATTGGGTCCCAAGATGTGTAGCGCGCGCAAAGTCCAATTGATGATGCTGTACAGCGAGTCGTACATCCACTTCCATCCCAACACCCCCAGCGCAATCGGTACAGCCCAAGGCAACAAAATGAAGACGCGCACCAATGCCTTGCCGCGAAAATCGCGCATCAGCACAAAGGCGGTGAGTTGACCCAGTACCATTGACAACAGTTGTGAGGCAACAGCAAAGACGATGGTATTGCGGAGGGCTTGCAGAAAAATCCGATCGCGGAAAAGTTCAGCAAAGTTCTCCAAGCCGATGAAAGCCGCACCACTTTGGAGATTGTTGATCGTGAGGTCAGTCAAACTAAAATAGATGGCAAGAACAAACGGCAATCCCAAAAAGGCGCCCATATACAAGACGGCTGGCGCCATAAATAATGCACCTAGCACTTGTTTTTGTTCGAGTGGATTCGACCAGCGTCTTTCTCTGGACGCGCCTTTGAAATTTATCATTAGAAGACCTCCCTCCTTCCAGGTACGTTCACTCTTCGATCCACAACAGGTGCACAAGGTTTCCTGAGGGATCCGGGTCTTTGAGGAAAACGGCTTTCATACCGGGAGGTGTCTGAAGCGGTTCTTCAAGGGCAATTCCGCGTGCTTGGAGAGCCGCGACGGCTTGTTCAAAATCGGATACGCGGATGGCTAGATGGCACTTGTCGGTGAGGGGATGTTTCATCACCTCGATTCGTCCCTGACCAATGTTACCAATGAAAAAGTTAGTTTTGCCTTCCTTGATTTCAAAGCCAAAGTTATCTCTATAC
>JAOACU010000624.1 GCA_026417715.1 Anaerolineae bacterium
CGCGTATCGAACCGACACGTTCGTTCGCGGGTTTCAACACAACCTGCACTGACATTCCCGCGCGCAACGCTTCGGGTTTCACCTCGCCGAGATAGTGCACCAGCACACCCGACGCGCCCTTGAGACGCACCAAGCCGACCCACTGCGGCGTATCAAGGTGATTGCCATCGAGGTCAATGTACACCGCGCTGAACGAGACCAACTCGCCTTCGGGTCCCACTGGCACCCACGTCGTATCGTCGAGGTGTGTTGCATCACGTTCGCAGTAGAGACGCGCGGGCACATACACATAGCCGCACTTGGGACACTTGGCGCCGAACAGTTTGCCCTCGTCCTTGAGCGCGCGCAAGAATTTTTCGCCTGCCACACCCGCCGTGTAACGATGATACACCGGCAGGTTACCACGCCAGACGCGCGCGTTGGTGGGATGTTCAAGCGTATTCAGCAAACTCATTTGTCCTCCGTTTACGATTTCAGATTGCAGATTTCAGATTGCAGATTGAAAAAATCTGAAATCTGCAATCTACAATCTGCAATCAGATGGGTTTAAAGTACGCAATGTCCGTGATGCTTCCCGTGCGTTCTGCCGCTGGCTTCCACACGGCTTGGACACGCATACCGATCTTGACCGCTTTGGGGTCCACTTCACCAAGTTTGTGCAAGATGCCCATCCCTTTCGATGCGCCATCGAGATCAATCACCGCCGGAATTTCTGGCTCTTGCAGGCGCACCATATCCCAGCGGACATAGCACAACGAAAATGTCTTGACCGTGCCGGTGTCTTGCACATAGACCCATTCATCGCTGGGACGAAAGCAGTGTTCGCAGAACATTCGCGGGGGCACCATCACGCGTTTGCACTTGAAGCATCGTCGCCCAATCAAGCGGCCGTTCTTCAACTCTTCAAGATATTTGCCGATGGCAACGCCGGTGTCCCACGCATACTCGGCTTTGACGTGCCACGTTTCAAACAGCACCTCGTGCTTTTCAAACGCTTGTTCGCTCAGACCTTTGGTTGGGTAAACGAGATGTTCCATAGTCTATCTCCCTCACGAATCACGCAACACGCAATACGGAATATTTCGTATTACATATTGCGTATTCCGTTTCATTTGCCCATCACCACGACCGTGCCCACCTGCATCAAATCGCCCCAGGCTTGTGCGACACCGCGACGTGGATCGCCGGGCACTTGGCGTTTGCCGGCTTCGCCGCGCAGTTGCTGGACAACTTCCACCACCTGATAGACACCCGTTGCGCCCACGGGATGCCCCCGCGCCTTCAGACCGCCCATCGTGGAAATGGGAATCCGGCCCTGCAGGGTAATTTCGCCGTCCAGCGC
>JAOACU010000625.1 GCA_026417715.1 Anaerolineae bacterium
CGCAAGGACCGCAACCACGCGCACCGCGCGCCGCGCTCGGCACCGCATTCACCTATCAAGGTCAACTCAAGGACGATGGCGCGCCTGCCAACGGCACATATGATTTCGAGTTTGCGCTATTCGACGCGGCAACGGCAGGGACACAGGTTGGCTTGACGGTTACGCTGAATAACGTGGCAGTAACGAATGGCCTCTTTACCGTGCAACTCGACTTTGGCAATCCGTTCTGGCAACAGCAGACCTACCTCCAAGTGCGGGTGCGCAAGAGCGGCACAACCAGTTTTACCACACTCAACCCGCGCCAGACGCTGACGGCAGCCCCAGTGGCTATGGCGTTGCCCGGCGTCTATACCAATCAAGCCAGCCAGTTCGTCGGCATCAGCCGCACAAACAAAATCACGAGCAACGAGGTCTTTGGCGTCAACGCCGATTTCGGCGCTAGCGGTAATATCTACGGCGGGATGTACGTCAACACCGTCTCTCCCAGTGGTCGGCCGTTCTACGGCTATGCAACTGGTGGATCTGCCCGGGCTTGGACAACCTATAACCCCGCCGACAGCGCCTGGGAACTGCACAACACGACCAGGCGACTGCTCCAGGTGAGTACCGACAGCATTGCCCAGCCAAGCGACGCGAATGGGCTGGTCAAGGCTGGCGTGATCGCCTACTGCAGCTCGACTAGTCCCTCCATTGTCCGCAGTTTCGTCGCCGTTGACGGCACCGCGCCATCGGTCTCTATTTCTTGGAATAGCACGCTGAACGCCTGTGTGATTGATTTCGGCTTTATGGTCACTAATCGCTACTATGTGGCGATGGCGGAATGGAATGCGTCCGGGGCGCGGCTGGCTAACTGCTCGGCTGGACCTTCTTCGGAGACCGATTCTATCAGAAAACTGGCGTGCAATCGGTATCGAATTGACGGTACGCGCGAAAACGGCATCATCATTGTGCTGGTCTTTTGACCAACGCGGAGGAGGATGGACAATGCGAACAAAAATGGTCTTGCTCGTGCTCATCGGATTGTGCGTCGTCATTCTCATCGCTAGCGTACCGACAACGCACGCGCAATCGGGCGGCACGTATGAACTGACGTGGAGCACGATTGATGGTGGCGGTGCGACCTTCAGCACCGGCGGCACATACGAACTCGGCGGTACGATCGGTCAGCCCGATGCGGGGACGCAGAGTGGCGGCACGTATGTTTTGAGTGGCGGCTTTTGGACAAATGTTGTTGCGCAACTCAAGTTGTACTTGCCGCTGATTCTGCGGTAACGCTCCAACTATGGGTTGATTTAGACCTCATAGGTCTCCAAGACCTCTGAGGTCTAAACTTTTTTCC
>JAOACU010000626.1 GCA_026417715.1 Anaerolineae bacterium
GGGGGGAGTCCATACCACAACGTAGATTGTCGGTGAAAATGCAAATGGGAGTGAGCGGCTTGGCTCACCCCCGTTTTATTTTCCAACAATTACAAAAACTGAATTGTGTGGTATAATCTCCTTGTGCTTACTCCCGCGTTCCATCATTGAAACGTCTGTTGTCGGCACAAAGGAGAATGATGCCACGTACGATCAGGCGTTCCGTGCGCAAGACGATATTGCGCACGCGCGAAAAATTATACGACGCGCTCGCTCGTAGCGAATCGCAACTACGCGCCACACTCTACAGCATCGGCGATGCAGTCATCGCCACCGACGCCAAGGGGCGTGTGGCGATG
Organism: Anaerolineae bacterium; assembly: GCA_026417715.1. Taxonomy (GTDB): domain Bacteria; phylum Chloroflexota; class Anaerolineae; order UBA4142; family UBA4142; genus VGOB01. The sequence goes on from JAOACU010000626.1 coordinate 339, forward strand.
ATGAACCCTGTCGCCGAACAACTGACCGGCTGGCGCGAAGACGAGGCGCGCGGTAAACCCCTCGCCGAGGTGTTTCGCATCGTCAACGAAGAGACGCGCGCACCGGTCGAAGACCCGGTCACGCGTGTTCTGCGCGACGGCACGGTCATCGGCTTGGGTAATCATACGCTCCTCCTCACGCGCGATGGACGCGAAATTTCTATCGCCGACGCAGGCGCGCCAATTCACGACGCGCACGGCAAAATCGTTGGCGTGGTGCTCGTCTTTCGCGATCAAACTACCGAACGCACCGCGCAACGTGCTGTGCAAGAAGCGCGCGAGTACGCCGAGAATATTGTCGCGACCGCGCGCGATCCACTCATCGTCTTGGATGCCAACTTGCGTGTTATCTCCGCCAATCGCGCGTTCTATCGCGTCTTTGCGACTACACCTGCCGAGACCGAAGGACGTTTGTTGTACGAGTTGGGCAATCGGCAGTGGGACATTCCCGAACTACGACGACTGCTCGAAGACATTTTGCCACACAACACCGCGTTCGATGATTACCACGTGACTCACGACTTTGAGTGTATCGGCACACGAACGATGCTTCTCAACGCGCGCCGTATTCATCGCGAGGGTAAACCCGATTTGATTTTGCTGGCTATCGAAGACATCACCGAGCGCCAGCGCGCGGAAGATAAAATTCATTACCAAGCCAATCTAATTGAAAACGTTTCCGACGCCATCATTTCCACCGACCTGAACTTTATCATCCTTACTTGGAATCGCGCGGCTGAGACCATTTACGGTTGGAGGGCAGACCAAGTCATTGGCAAAGCGGTGCGCGATGTACTCAAAACCGACTATCCGTACGATGACAGAGAACAAGTTTTACAACAATTTCGCGCCAACGGCTTTTGGAAAGGTGAGGTCATCCAGTATCGTAAAGATGGTACGCCACTCAACATTCTAGCCGCTGTGTCACTTGTCTATGATCTGTCTCTTATACACATCTCC
>JAOACU010000627.1 GCA_026417715.1 Anaerolineae bacterium
TCAATCTCAAAGGTTGAGCCATAGCACTTTCCTCCTACCTATTAGAACATCCAACCACACGATCCGTTACCGAATTTCACTACCGTACACTTTTAGACATCCATTTGCTCCAGCAACTGGAACGCGCTGGGAATCTCCAACCCTTCATTGAGGAAATGCTCTAACAGACGTAGACCTAACTGAAAGAGACCTAGATCACACCGCATGGTGCGATGGATCACTTTGCGCCACCCCTCGCGCCATGCCAAGACGCCCAAATGGATGATCCAGATATACGCCAGGCACGCCGCGATCATCAAGCGGGACAGCCGCGTTGGGTCGCTCAGATGACTCTTGTGCAGATTGAAGCCCCGACTCTTCTGATCGGAGAAAAAGGTCTCAATCCGTGCCCGTTTGCGATACCATTGGCACGCTTCAGCGAGATTCATCATGTTGGTCAAGAGATAAATTGGTTGATCATATCCTTGCTCCCACCACGCAATCGCATGCACCGGGCCGTAGTGCTGATTCCGCAGGGTCGCGTGGGGCAAACTGATGAGTTCGCCCGCTTGAACCGCTACACTTTCAAAACGGAATTCTTCGCCAGCACAGCACAGAACGATGTTCTTGGCAGTGCGGTTGACATAACGCCAGCCATAGCCGTCCAGCGTTGCTTGGAGGTTAACGCCGTCGAACTCACCATCCCCCAAGAAAACCACCTGTGCGCCAGGGGGAATTAAGGGGTGAACGTGTTCCAGCAGAGCCAGGTGAGTGTCTTCGGGAAAGTGCCCCTTGCGACCTCGAACGACGAGCCAAGCGATGGGCAGGGCGCGCCGCTGGTAGACCACACTGACCATTAAAGTCAGACAGCCACGTCCGACGGTGCTGCCATCCATGATGAGAGCGATGGGGCGGCTAGCCAGACTCTGGAGCAGTGACTTGGCAAAAGGCAAAAAGTAGATTCTGGCATCTATGTCGGCATTGTTAATCCAGCGCGAGAAACGTTTGGTGCGACTGTCGGGATGGGTGCCATCAGGAACATGACTAGCGATCAGGGGCAAGTTGGTGCGTGTGCTCCCAACAATCCCACTGATAAGCCCGGCCAACGTGTTCAAGTGACGTGCAAAATTTCCTTGAGCCGTTGGGAAAAGTTGCATTAAACCCTGTCGTATAGCACGATAGCGTCTGAGGTTATCACTCATGCGTTTGCTCCTGGTTCTGTGGTATAACCTCACCATACCATATGGAGGTCAACTTTGCAAAAAGTGTACGGTAGTGAATGTTACAATTAGAACTATGATTTGCCAAGTTATCACTTACCACTGCATACACTGTCACAGTGATCAAATCATCAAA
>JAOACU010000628.1 GCA_026417715.1 Anaerolineae bacterium
TGCTACTTACGCTTGCCCACGACGCTGTATGCTGCCTTGGTCAATAATTCTTCATAGCCCTTTAATTTTATGCGAAACTTGATCAGTTACAATCGCAAATCGAAAATCGAAAAATCTTCCGTCCTCCGTCCTTAGTCTTTCGTCTCCTCGAGGAGGAACGATGTCTCTCCAAGTCGGTTTGGTAGGATTACCGAACGCGGGCAAGTCCACGCTCTTTAACGCGCTCACGCGCGCACACGCGCCTGTTGCGCCGTATCCTTTCACAACGATTGATCCGCACGTCGGTGTGGTTGCCGTACCCGATCCGCGCCTCGACGCGCTCGCCAAGTTGATTCGCCCGGAAAAAGTTACTCCCACCACGCTCCAAGTGGTGGACATTGCTGGGTTGGTGAAAGACGCGCACAAGGGCGAAGGATTGGGCAATCAGTTCTTGGCGCACATTCGTAACGTGGACGCGATTGCGATTGTGACGCGCTGTTTCTACGATGACGATGTGCCACACGTTTTGGGGACGGTTGACCCGCGCGAAGACGTTGCGGTTTTGGAACTGGAACTCGCGCTTGCCGACTTGGAGACAATCGCGAAAGCACGCGAAAGAGCGCGAAAGGACGCGAAATCAGGGGACAAGAAAGTTCTAGCTGAACTGCACCTGCTCGAGCGTGTGCACAAGCACCTTGCCGAAGGACATCCCGCGCGCACGCTCGCGCTGACCGACGAAGAGCGCGCCCACCTGAAACCGTTGCAACTCTTGACGTTGAAACCACTCATCTACATCGCCAATGTGGGCGAGAAGGATTTGCCCGATGGCGGTGAACTTGCTGCGCGTGTCGCCGACATTGCGCGGCGCGCACACACCGAATCGTTGTGCGTGTGTGCGCAGTGCGAGATGGAACTTGCCGAATGGTCGGAGGAAGACGCCGCGCAGTATCGGCGTGAGATGGGTGTGGAATCGAGTCTGGCGCGCGTGATTCGCACCGCATACAAGTTACTCGATCTCATCACGTATTTCACCGCGACCGGTGGCAAGGAATTGCGCGCGTGGACGCTCAAACGCGGTGGCACGGCGCTCGACGCGGCAGGGCAGGTGCATACCGATATGGCGCGCGGGTTTATTCGCGCAGAGGTGATTCCCGCCGAGACGTTGTTACAAATCGGTTCGTTGACAGCGGCACGCGAAAAAGGGATAATGCGCATCGAAGGACGCGACTATGTGGTGCAGGATGGAGATGTAATGCATTTTCGATTTGCGGTATGACGAAGGACGAAAGACGGAAGACGAATGATGCCTCCACCATTCGATTACGATGTGTTCATCTCGTACAGTAGTGCC
>JAOACU010000629.1 GCA_026417715.1 Anaerolineae bacterium
GGTGTACTTGGTGTCCAGTCCTTGCCCCCAAAACGCGACGTAACGATTGGCGTCACACGGATCGCCACTCGACCACGCTTGATAGAGCGCGAGTTCGGTGTTGTTTTTGTAAATCTTGATTGTGTCTGGATTAGGAATCGCGCCTAGCGCTTGCAATTGCGCGCACGTGATTTTGTACATCCCATCGCTATTGACGGCGATGCGGAACCACGTGCCGCTTCGGGTTGACTGGGGCGCGCTAACACCAGGCGCAGCCGTCTTGGCGCGCCACGATTTAGCGGAATCGTAGTTGAGGAGCATCGTCTTGAGCGTACCTTCGAGCGCGCCTTCGTTCACCGCGCCGCCCAGTGCTTCGCGCGTTTGTCCGCGTGGATATGTGAACGCGATTTCAACACGCAAACGACGATGAAAGACCAGTTCGCGCGTCGCGCCGTTGTATTGCAGAGGATAGAATTGCACTGTGAGGTAGCGTTGACTGCGCCATTTGCCATCCGTACCGATACGCGCCGCCTCGGTGGGGTAAAAACGATTCGCCGTGTAGGTTGGCGCATCGGGAACGATCTCATAGCGAACACTCTGCGGCGCAGTGCGCGTAATGTCATAGTCAGCGCGCGCAATCGGTGCGGGAAGCGGCGGCGTATCGAGTTTGACGCGCGTCGCATCGTCCTCGACGATTCTGAACGTAACGACGGCGCCAGGAGGCACGCCAATCATCGCACCTTGCACCGGCAGTTGCGGCTTGCCCGGCTCACTGGTGTTGCTCAAACCGGGAATCGTCAGCGCAACGTAACGTGTACCGTCAATCGTGCGTGATTGCGCATTGTACGTCGGTGCGGTGAATTCAAGGACAACGCGGCTGGTATCCGATTGCAACACGCGCACATTTGCCATAGTGGATGTCGGCGTTTGGGCGCGCGCGGGTGTTGCGCTGTGTAACGCGATCAGCGCGAGCACGATGCCACACACGAGCAAGACAAGCATCAACCAGCGATTGATCTGTTTCGTGTCCATTGTATTTCTTTCTAGAATTCACACCGCCGCGCGGGCGGTGTGTTAGCCATCAAAGACTTGCGTTGGTCGTTATGCGCCATCAATCGCGCAACTACAAGTTTGTTGGTTCGTAGTGAGCGATTTATCGCCGCAACGCGCCATCAATCGCGCAACTACGAACGTCAAGTACGCTCATTCGTTTATTCGTTGCCTATTCGTTGAGTTGAATCGCCGCGCACGCCATACCAGCACTGCCAACACCAACGCACCAACGCCGATACTCAGCGCCCACTCGTGCCATCCCCAACCACCCGATGCTGTGACGACGATGGGACCGTGC
>JAOACU010000630.1 GCA_026417715.1 Anaerolineae bacterium
CGATTACATTTTGATTCCTTGGTTTCATCTTTTGCCGCGCGCGCTGATCAGGCGCAAATTACTTTCTATCGAGCGGCGGATTGGCATTCTAACACCTCAGGACGCCTACGCTGTTTTTGCTAGTCTGAATCACTTGACGATTTGGAGTTTTCGACGCGCGGCGCGGCGCGCGGGTTTTGTGTTTGCGTATTGGCGTGTGCGTCCGTTTTTGACGCACCCTGGCACGCGCTTGGTCGTTGGATTGTTCACAGCGTTGCGACATCCGCCGCGTGTGCAGAACTTGCGTGCGGTATTCGCGCGCGCGCGGCGTGAGTTTACGCTGGGTACGTTTGCGCTATTCTTGTTGTTGTGCGCACTTACGCCGTTGGTGTTTGTCCCATTCGCACAGGAAATCGCGGCGGGTGGTGTCAAAGCAGTGCTGAGGAAGAGATGATCGAGAGAGAGCGAGAAAGCAAGAGAGTGAGAATACGAGGGAGCGAGAGAGCGAAAGAGCGATCTCTTGTCTTTCGTCTTTCGTCCTTCGTCTCAAACAAGTCCACTTTGTTTCTTGTGCTCGTCGGTCTCGTCGTCCGCTTGTTTCTGATTTTTCCCGGACCACTTGAATCCAAGGTTGAATTTTTCTACAACCGTGCGGACTTGCGAAACTATTACTGGCCCTCCCAAGCCGCATTGCGCGGTGAGAATCCATACGCGCTGTGGGCGAGTGGGCAATCGGGCGAATTTCGCTCAGATATGGCACCGCTGGAACTCGCGCTCTTTGTGGCGACGGTCGCCGTGTGGAATGATCCACGCGCGCTTCAAATTTTGTTCGCGTTGTTCGATGCTATCAACATCGTTTTGCTTGGCGTGTTACTCAAATCATCACCAATCAAGTTGCCATTCCAGATTTTCTACGCACTAGGTCCACTCACTCTCTATAACCTGGTGCTCGTGCCACAAGATAAGACGATTTTGCTCACTCTAACGTTTGTGATTTTTTACCTACTTACGCAATACGCCGTACGCAATACCTCTCAAGTTTCAAGTTCGACGTTACTAATCATTGTTGCCGCATTGCTTGCTTCGTTCAAATGGTTGAGCGTGTTTTACATCGTACCGCTGTTGTTGTTCATTTCGCGCGATGGGCGCGCGTTCGTCAAGTATGGCGCGCTCTTTGGCGCAGTTGTTGTGCTCACGCATCTACTCTGGTTTCCCGATTGGTTATATGTGTACCAGTTTCGTACAGGACGCACAGCAACGCCGATGCACACCGCACCTGCGGTACTCTTGAACGCGCTAGGCGTATTCGACAAGAATTTGTTTTTCGTTTTACTCGTTTTCTCGTTCATTG
>JAOACU010000063.1 GCA_026417715.1 Anaerolineae bacterium
GCCTAAAGTATTCACGATCTCCAAAGAATGGTAACGACCCATCCGCGCCACGCAGGGATGGACTGTGCGCACCCACCACGCGAAATACTTCGGGATGTGTGAGCGCGAGCATCAGCGCGCTTTGTCCACCCGACGATAATCCCCCAATCGCGCGACTCGTTGGATGCGGAATCGTGCGGTAGTTGGCATCCACATAACCGACGACATCGCGCCACACGTAATCGCCCCAAGGTTTGCCGCTGCTCCCCGGTACCGGCGCGTGATTGAACCACCACGAGCGTTCTCCTTCGGGCATTACCAGAATCAGCGGTTGCACTTGTCCACCACGAATCAAAACATCGAGCGCGTGACACAAGCCGTACGTTGCCCATTCGCGATAATCGCCCGCAAAACCCGAAAGCATATACAACGTTGGGTAGCGTCGTGTGGTTGTGTGATAATTCGGTGGCAAGTAAATCAGAATCGGCATCTCTTTGCCGATGAGCGGACTGAAAAAGCGCGTGTCAATCAACTGACTTGCAGCAAGAGCATACGGGGCTTGGGGTGTAATCACTGGCAAGACGATGGTGCTGGGACGCGGAATCGTTGGACGTTCGGGCGCAAGGTGCGTGACGATGTCGCACGGCGAGGTGGGCGTAGGTATAACCGTTGGCACACGCGTAGATGTCGCCAGAGACGACGATGTTGAAGCGATATACGTCTCCGTTGTGCAACCGACAGTAAGCACGACGACAAGCAAACTCAAAATCTTTTGCCACATCATTGTCCTACCAGTTTGGAAGAGTACCATATCAAGTAATCGGGAATGTGTTGTGCCCAGTAGGTACCTTCGTGCGTGCCGGGCCAATTACCGCGCCATTCGTGCGGGATATTTTTCGCGACGAGGAGTTCGCGGAACGCGAGCACACACCGATCTGAATCTGAGCCACATTCGCGCACCTTGTCGTCGCTATATCCGACATCGAGCCAAATCGTCAATCGGCGCGCGTTGTCGGTGTTCTTGACCAGCCAAATCGGATCGAATTGATTGAACCAGTTCCAATCGTTGATGTAGGGAATCGAACCGTCGGCGCCGCGAAAGGAGGGGCTATGCGCGCCGACAATTGCAAACACGTCGGGATGTCGCAACGCCAGTGAGAGCGCGCCTTGTCCGCCCAACGAAAAGCCGCCAATCGCGCGACTGGTACGCTGGGGAATCGTGCGATAGTTTCTGTCTATGTAATTCACTACGTCCTGCCAAATGTAATCGCCCCAGCGTTTACCGTCGGTGCCTGGACCGTGATTGAAAAAGTACGATGGTGCGCCGTTGTTCATATAGCCGTGCGGTTGCACGATAATCATCGGTTGAATGTCGCCCGTATTCATCAATTCCTCGACAATCTCTTTCAAGCCCCATAGTTCCCACTCGGTTGTTTGGGGCCAGAGATCAAAACCGCCGTAGCCGTGCAACAAATACAGCACGGGATAACGTCGCGCAGTTTGAGTGTTGTATCCTGGGGGCAAGTAAATCAGAATCGGACGATCTTCGTTTAACACCACGCTGCGAAACCTGGTTTGAATGCGCGTGATGTTACCACTCGGACGCGGAAATGGTGTAGGGGTGAATGTCATCGTGGGCGTGGCGGTACGCGTGGGCGTAGTAGTGAATGTCGGTGTGGGTGTGGATGTCGGCGAAGGACCGCGCGTCGGTGTGAATGCGATGGTTGGTGTTGCGGTCACAGTGGGTACGGGTGTGGAGGTAGGCGTCGGCATCGCGCACGCAGTTAACGCAAGTGTGACACTCGCGAGGAGCGTACCCCAAAGAAATCGTTGCATCATTGTCCAATCAATTTTGACGAGTACCACTGCAAGTATGTTGGCACCAGAGACATCCAATAGGACGGTTCATGACCGCCGGGGAAAACGTGCCATTCGTGCGGAATATTGCGCGCCACAAGCAACTCGCGAAACTCGCGGATTGCCGTTCCCCATTGCGTATCCGCATCGCCATCGTCAATCCAAATCTGCAATTGTTCTGCCGCGCGCGTGTTTTGGACAAGCCAGATGGGATCGTACTGATTGTAAAAAGTGGGATCGCCCAAAGCCGGAATCGAACCATCGGCGCGTCGGAAGGAGGGACTATGCGCGCCGACAACGCCGAATACTTCGGGATGTGTCAAAGCGTGCGTCAGTGCACCTTGTCCGCCCGCCGATAGTCCGCCAATCGCGCGACTGTTGCGATACGGAATTGTGCGATAGTTGGAATCAATGTAACGCACCAAATCGCGCCAGATGTAATCGCCCCAACGTTTGCCGTCGCTCATCGGTGGCGGCGCGTGATTGACCCAATACGAACCAATCCCTCCCGCTGGGTTGTCGTTACCCGAAGGCATCACCACAATCATTGGTTGCACGCGACCGGCGAGAGTGAGTTCGTCCATCACCTGACAGACACCGTAGGTGGGCCACTCCAAGTGACTACCGCCAATGCCCGACAAAAGATAGACGGTGGGATAGCGACGCGGGTTTTGGTTGTAATATCCAATCGGCAGATACAGGAAAAGACGTATGGAATGTCCTAACGCCTCCGAGTAAAATTCACGGACATTACATTCACTCGATCCTCTCGGAGGGGGCCACGGCGTAGCAGTGCGTGTGGGTGTACGTGTGGGGGTTGGTACAGATGTTAGCGTTGGAGTACGTGTCGCAGTCGGTACAAATGTTGACGTGGGTGTGTATGTCGCGTTGTTCGAGGGTGTGGATAGACGAATCGCAGTGCGCGGCGTCACCGTTACTGTTGGCGCGAGTGTGAATGTCGGAGAAGGCGATGGCGTAAGAGTGGGTGCAGCGCATCCGATCACTAGCCCCACACTGACGATAAGAATCCACACCAAGCACATCAAGCGTCAATCATCCAATGGATTTGCCAGTTCTTCTTCGCGCAGGAATTGCAAAGCGTGTCCACGCATTTCGGGAGTGAGTTCGTGCGAGACATTCGGAAAGATGACGAGGTACACTTTGATGCCGAGACTTTGTAACGCTTGCTTGAACGATTGAGCGCGTTCGATGCGCGTGCGCCCGCCGTACGGATCAAACGCGCGCGCTACGTCTTGGGGATGATTGTCGCGTTCACCCACGCCCACCCAGAACGAGACGCGCCGCAGGGCTTGCCAGTTGATCGGTTTGCCGACGCATTCCTGTAAATCACCAACGCCGTACGGAAACGGAACCACCGTTGGTGTACCGCGATTAGCGATCTTTTCAGTGGGCATCGTGTACGCGCCAGCGGAGAGTACTGCGATGCTCTTGACACGTTCGGGATAAAAGTATGTAAAACGATGTCCCAGTTGCGCGCCGCGCGAGTAACCGTAAATCAACACTTGGCGATACAATTTTAAATTCAAACGTTGAGGTAAAACGTCCAACGTGTCCAACAGTCGGCGCGAGAGTTGAAGATCGTCTTGGCGCAATTGTTCCAAATCCAAATAATCGCCATAGTGGAACGTGGGCGCGATGAGCACCCAGTTGTTGGCTTCGGCGATCTTGATGAGATTCTGCGAAAACACATCCCCACGATTGCCCATCCCGTGCAACGCCACAAAGACGCGCAAAGGTTGGCGCGCTTGGGCTTGCGGCGGGAGATGCACATACAATTCAGCCCCCTCGAACGGATGACGCGGGGGCTGAGAGCGCGTCACTGCCTCAGGTGTCGTGGGCGGTAAGGTCGCGCGTTGGATTGCACGTTTTTCGGCAGTGAGTTGATGAGCAACGTCAGTATCTAAAAGTATAGAATCCGAGGTAGAGGGAGGTAGAGGTGCGGGGGGTAAAGCCAGTGGGGTAGGTACTAGAGTTGGTAAAGACGGGACGGATGAAACGCCACCACTATTCTCTACACTGACCGATGTGACACGTGGGGCGTCCACGGTGGCAACACTACAACCAAACAGTAAAAATACAACAAACAGGATGAGTGTGGCGCGGGCGAGATATTTCATTGAGTATGCCTCGATAATTCAGAGTGTTTCGCTCATATTATAGCACATTTGCATCTATCTGACAAATCTTAATGCACAAAATCAACGGTTGCCACGTTACAGCCAGGACCATCGTGCGTTTTGATATAGTATCCTTTCGAGAGTGGATTGCCAGTGGCATCCACGATGAACACCCACCAATTGCCATCAATCCGTTGTCCCTCTGCGATTCCCAAGCGATAGCGACCTTCCCACTCGGGGGCTTGGTGCTTGTGATCGCGCGGATCGGTGCCGGTGACAAAATCTTTGATGAGCGGTTCGGCATGTTCGGCGTGTGAGAGTCGCACGATGACACCGTTCTTTTTCACACCATTTTCGTACACCGTACCCTCGATGCGCGTATTGCTATCGGCAACACAACCTTTGAACACAGGGCGATAGTAATAGCCGCCAAACAGATCAGGAGTGGCACTGGGCGGTGGTGGCGCGAGTGGTACGTTGGGCTTGGGAATCGGCGTGCGCGTGCGCGTGGGACTAGGTCGTACTGTGGGTGGAGGAGGCGGGGGCGGTGGTGGTGGCTGTGTAGGTGAAGGAACGAGTGTAAATGGCAAGCGCGTGAACGTCGCGCGCGCAGTTGCGCCCAGCGTTCTGGTCGCCGTTGGATTCGCGCGCGCGACCAACTCACCGACCTGACAACTCAGGACGGCAAGTCCCGCAAGACTAGTGAGCAGAAAGAGTTTTTGGATGCGCGAAAGTCGAGGCATTGTGGCGAAAGATGAATGACGAAGGGCGAACGACGAAGGACGAATGTCTTTGGTCTTTCGTCTTTCGTCTTTTGTCGTCAGTGATAACGCTTGACTTCAAAGCGATACAGTTGCACCGGCTCGTTTGGATCGGTGATGTTGGCTTTGTAGAGGCGCGTGTAGTGATATTGCTTTTCGGCAGTATCAATGCCTTCAAGGTCTGGCAGTAACAAGCCGCGCTTCCAAGGATTTTTGAGCGACTGCACAATCAAGCCGTGCTTTTTGGGGTCTTGATCGTCAATCGAGTCAATCGGCATCGGTTCTGTGAGAACATCAACCGAAATATCGAGGTCGTCGAGTTCAGCGGGCGTCACCGGCATAAAGCGCGGATCGCGCGTGGCAGCACTGATGGCATTGGCGATAATCTCTTCAGCCAGATTGTCGCGCGTGGGCTCAATCGTACCGATGCAACCGCGCAATTCACCATCAGGCAAGTGCAACGAAACGAACACGCCCGCGCGCGTTTGCATTTCCTTCGGCAAATCGCGCGGTGGTTTGATGTGCTTGTGCTCGCGCACATACGCCTCGATGGCGGCACGCGCGAGTTCGACGAACGGATGATGTTTGTGTGAGGTACTCATTGACGAGTCCTCCTTGGTTCATCAGTTCGACGAATCGAACTAACGACGATAAAAATCTACCACTCCCGCCCAGCAGGTACCAGGCGCATCGGGCCCAACAGGATTCATATTGATTGGTCCGCCAATATCGGACACGCGTCTCCCTCCTTCAATCAGCCAGACATAGTGCGCGCCGCGCGCGGTGCCAGGTCCCCCAGGTGTAGAGAGAGTGAAGGTGTAAAATCCATCCCATTCACTTTTGACGGTGACCCAAGGATTGGTCCCAGTAGAATCACCCAACGCAACGGTGATGCCCGGCACACCACCCGCACTTGGGTTTTGGCTTTCGTACACGCGTCCTTTAATGTATTGATTGCCCGCGTGCGCGCAACTGATGTTGGTAGCGGCGTACGGGAACTGTGGTTGCGGTAGCGGTTGGGGTTGCGGCGGTGCAGGTGGTACCGTCGGCGGGGGTTTAGTCGCAGGGCGTCGCGTTGCCGTCGGTGGAACGCGCGTCGCGGTCGGTGGTGGTGTGGGAGACGGAGGTAGCGGCGTGGGTGTGGGTAGTACGCGCGTAAAGGTTGCCCGAACTGTACGCGTTCGCGTTGGAGTAGCAGGTGCTTGCGCAAGAAACGTATCGGTGAGTTGACAGCCCAAAGCACCGATGACGAGAACTAAACCTAGCGTGAGACGAATGCCCCACGATTTGATTTGCATCAAGTGTTGCTCCTAATTGGTATGTTGTGCTCTAAATGTAGGGTAGGTTATAGAAAGTGGACATTGTTTTTCATCTCTTCTGCAGACTGGGTTGCCAGTACTTTCAACAATCGCCGTATCTGTTCTCCGATAGAGTACCGTTGGCGATAGACCAAGATCATTCCTGCGTGACTCCTACCTTGAGCCAAGTACTCTGAGTGAAGTTGCCAAAAATGCCCAACGTTGAACGTGTAAAGAACACGACCTTGTGCAGTCGCATACTCAAGTTGTGCCCTATCGTCCTGTTCCGACATCCCAGCGTCGAGCACAGTAATCACGTCTATTCCACGTGCCCGAAGCCCTTGCACTAGTGCGCGCGCCATCGCGTCTTCATCCACGTACAAACGAATTTGCATCAGACGACCCTCACAGCGCGCTGATACTCCTTCTCGGCTTCTTCCGCCTCATACTTTTCAGCAGCAAGGTCAGATTCTATTTCTTCCTTGTTAGCATGATAATACGCCAAGGCAGCATAAATTTGTGCCAAGTTCAACTGTGGATATTGGTCTGCGATTTCTTCAGGGGTGTACCCCTGCTTGTATAGGGCAACGATTTGATTTACCGTGATGCGCGTACCTTCAATTCGGATACGTCCACCACATATATCGGGAGAACGAATAAGCCAAGTATTGATGGGGGTATGCATAGTTGCCAACTCCTTATCATCTGGAATTATACCACAAACCGCGCGAGCAACAAATGTGCATCACGCCGACTCGGCGCGCGCTTTGCGCGTGCCACGCGGGGTGGGAGTTTGCGCGCGGCGATGTGTGGTACGATAACTCGGCGCGAGAATTTCGTTGACCGAACTGCGCGCCAGGTCGAAGATGCGCGATTGGATACGCGCGTCAATCTCCGCTTCGCGATGAATCGTGATGATCGTCGGTAGTTTGGCAACGTAGCGATAGTCAATGATCTGAAACAATTTTTCGCGCGCCCAAGGTGTGGCGTTTTCCGTACCGAGATCATCGAGCACAAGAACAGGCGCGCGCCGCGTTTCGTCAAAGCGTTGATCGTACGACACGGTACTGCCCGGCGCGAATGTCGCGCGCAGATGGTCGAGTAAATCGGGGACGACGACGAAGAGCGCGGTGCCCCCACGCTTGCAAATCTCGTTGGCAATCGCGGCGGCGAGATGGGTCTTGCCGCAACCATAATCGCCGGTGAGCACAAGAAAACCTTGTGGATTCTCCGCAAAGTTTTGCGCGGTGTAAAAGATGCGGCGCAAGTTAGTGCGCGCATCGTCCTTGAGTTCGCGTTCGCGCAAGTCAAAGTTCTCGAACGTCATATCACCGTACAGCGCAAGGTTCGACATTCCCGAACCGCTGGTGTCAACGCCACCCTGTCGAAAATCGGGGGCGAGAATCGTGACAATTTTGCAGAACGTCGTATCGGCAAGGCGCGAACGAACGCGCGGGTCAATTTCTTCGAGTTCGCGATTCGTCGTGACGACAGTGGGGAGTTGCGCGTTGTAGCGATAGTTGAAGAGTTGGAATAGTTTTTCTTGTGCCCACGCGGTTGTGGCTTGCGTGCCCAAGTCATCCAGAATCAAACACGGCACCGTGCGAATGTTTTCAAAACGATCATCGTACGAGACGCGACTCGTCGGTGCGAACGTGGCGCGCAGATGATCGAGCAAATCGGGGACGACGACGAAGAGGACGGCAATGCCGCGCGCAAGACACGCGTTCGCGATGGCGGCGGCGAGATGCGTCTTGCCGCAACCCAGTCCGCCTTTGAGCAACAACCAGCCGCGCGGATTTTCGGCGAACGCGCGCGCGGCGTCATACGCATCGCGCAAATTCTTGCGTTTGTCCGGCGGCAAGCCGATGCCATCGGGACGGAACGTCTCGAAGGTCATTTGCGGTAGATGCCCCAGACCACTCTTTTGCCGCACATCTTCCAAACTCGATTGTTGTGTCTCGCGAATTTTGCATTCACACGGAATCGCGCGACCAAAGTCGGGATGATCCACCGGTACGTCGCGGCGAAAAAAACCAACGCCGCGACAGATGGGGCACACAGAACTTTTAGCGTTTGACGAATTTGGCATAGGCATCGTCATACCATGTTTTCTTTTTCTTCCCTGTGTCGCGTCCTTCGGTCTTCCAGCGTTCCAGAATCGCGCGCGCGTAACGCCAATTGCGCTTGTTGTGTTCCACCGCGAGCCGAATCGCCTCGGCGATCCATTCGCTCGGGTATTCGCGTTCGGCTTCTTTCAACTCTTCGACGATGAGGGGTGTGAGCAAGCCGATGTTTTGTTCGTACAGCGCGAAAATGTTCGGGCGTTCCTGTGACGTGGCAGGTTCGGGCGCGAGGTTGGAACGCGGTGGATGTTCCTCCTCGATTTTTTCGAGTGCGCGGCGACCGCGTTCGTTGTTCAAAAAGTACAGCGCGTCGTCTTGCGCATTCCATTCCAACAGCGTGCCGCGCGCGACCGCGCGCGCCAATGCGTCGTCCAGCGTAGTGTTCACGATGCTCAAGGATTGTATCAGGGTGCGATCCGCGCGCAGTTCACTCGCGCGCACGTATGGTGTCTTGCGACGCGCGAGAAGCCAGAACAGATGCAAGGTCACTTTGAGTTCGGCTAAATCATCAATCGCGGGGAGGAGTTCACTAAAGAATAAATTGGGGAGCGGCGTGACCTCTAACTTGCCCGCAGGAAAGCCGGAAAAAATTTTCATTGCGGCGCAATCTCTAGATTCTTGAACGTGGCTTGTTCTTCGGCAAAGTACAATTTCAAATCGCGGGTTGGACCGTGACGATGTTTCGCGACAATCACTTCGGCAATATTGCCGGGATATTCCTTGTCGGTGCGCGGATGTGCCTCGCGCCATTTTTCGATGGTGGGATAGTACATTTTCTCGCGGAAGATCAGGATGACCACATCGGCATCTTGTTCCAGACTACCACTTTCACGCAAATCGGCAAGTTGCGGGCGATGATCTTGGCGCGATTCGACGGCGCGCGAGAGTTGTGATAGCGCAACGACTGGCACGTGTAACTCGCGCGCAAGTTCTTTCAATTGTCGTGAGATTTGCGAAATCTCTTGTACACGATTCTCCACGCGTCCGCGCACGGTCATCAATTGCAGATAATCAATGATGATGAGATCGAGTCCGTGCTCGGCATGCAAACGACGCGCTTTGGCGCGAATTTCTATCGGCGTGAGTGCCGCACTATCGTCAATGAAAATCGGTAGTTCGGAAAGTTCACCCGTAGCGCGCACCAGACGCGCGTAATCGTCATCGCTCAGTTTGCCTTGTCGCAACGCGCTCGCGTCAATCTCGCCGAGACTCGCGACAAGACGTTGCACCAATTGCTCTGCCGACATTTCGAGCGAGAAGAGCGCGACGCGTTTTTTGTAGCGCGCAGCAGCGGTTTGCATAATCGAAAGTGCAAACGATGTTTTGCCTGAACCCGGTCGTCCCGCAATGATAATCAAGTCCGAAGGTTGAAAGCCACCCAGCAGTTTGTCAAGATCAATAAACCCAGTGGGCACACCGAGCAATTCGCCTTGATGTCGTTGCACATAGTCGAGGTGATCCATAAATTGATCTACCGCGACGCGCATCGAAATCAAATCGCGACTCAGGCGACGTTGGGCGACGGCAAAGACGGCTTCTTCGGCGTGATCGAGGATCGCATCAATGTCTTCTTCGCTGGTGTAAGCAATCTCGGCGATTTTGCCGGCGGCAGCAATGAGACGACGTTGCGTCGAGAGTCGTTCGACGAGACGCGCATAATGCTCGATGTGAATCGCACTGGGGACAGCGTTGATGAGCGCGGTGATGTACGCCGCGCCGCCGATCTCGTTGAGTTGGTTACGGCGTTCCAGTTCGGCAACGACGGTCAAAAAGTCAATCGGCTCGCGACGTTCGTGCAACGCAAAGATCGCCTCGAAAATCCATTGATGCTTTTCGAGATAAAAATCTTCGGTGTGCAGAATCGGAATGATCTGGACGATGGCTTCGGGGTCCAACAACAATGCGCCGAGCACGGCTTGCTCGGCTTCAACATTGTGCGGAATCATTCGATTGGGTGCAGGCGTGGTTCGAGCGTCCATAGCGTTGTGTGGACTTAGCGTTCTTCGGGCGGAATCTTACCTTTGCCCAAATCGTCCAGATCGAGGTCTTGGAGCACATCACGAAACGCGTCCAATTTCTCTTCGGCTTCTTCTTCCGCTTCTTCACGACTCGGACGAATTGCCGCGCGCGCCATCACCGATTCATTCACGCGAATCGGAATGCCCAAGCGTACTGCAAGCGCGATCGCATCGCTGGGACGCGAATCGAGAGTGACGCGCTTGCCACCCACTTCCATCACGATTTCCGCGTAAAACGTATCGTCGCGCAAATCCGTGACCGTGATGTATTGGGCGTGCCCTCCCAGTTGTGTAATCAACGTTTTGAGCAAATCGTGAGTGAGTGGACGCGCCGGTTGCGTGCCTTGCAATGCAATCGTGATGGCATCGGCTTCAAAGGGTCCAATCCAAATCGGCAAAAAACGTTCATCATCATCTTTCAAGACGACGATGCGATGTGGCGAGACAAGACTAATGCGTACACTGTCTATGGTCACGGTTACCCAATCGTCCATTTTACCTCCATTCCAACGCGTTCGTGTGCTGGCGTTGTGGTGAGGATATTATAGCACAAAAAAAGACAAGCGTCACTTTGCTCGACAAAGTTGGCGACTGGAGAGACGCGTCGGCGACGCGTCTGTACTCGCCGCGATAACTACCCCAAGCCGCCTTGCAGAGACGCGATAGATTCGTCACCAACCCTGTCTCAACAAATCCTCGGCAACTGTTCGCCGCTCAACATATCCACCACGCGCATCCCACCGATGCGACTCCGCAAGTACACTTTGCCCGGATGTTCGGCGACCACCTCGCCGATAATCGCCGCGCGCGCGCCGAGCGGATGCGCGCGCATTACCTCCAGAACTTGGTCAGCGATTTCGCGCGCGACAATCGCGATGAACTTGCCTTCGTTCGCGACGTAAAGCGGATCGAGTCCCAAGATTTCGCACGCGCCGCGCACGGCATCGTGGAGTGGAATCGCCGCGTCGTTCAAGCGAATGCCGACGCGCGCCGCCGCCGCGATCTCGTTCAGCGCGCTCGCCACACCGCCGCGCGTCGGATCGCGCAAAACGTGGACGTGTTCGCGCGCCACATCGAGCACGCGCGCAACGATGTCGTGCAACGGCGCAGAATCGGACTGTAGTGTCGTCTCGAACTCCAAACCTTCGCGCACCGACATTATCGCGATGCCGTGTTCGGCAATCGCGCCGTTGATCAAGATCACATCACCTACCTGCGCGCGCGTCGGCGCGATGCGCGCGTGCGTGGGAATGATGCCAATGCCTGCGGTGTTGATGAACACGCCGTCGCCCTTGCCGCGCTCGACCACTTTGGTATCGCCCGTGACAATCGGCACGCCGATCGCGCGCGCGGCGTCTTGCATTGATTGCACCACGCGCNACAGGTCTTGCATCAACAAGCCCTCTTCCAAAATCATCGCGGACGAAAGCGCGAGCGGGCGCGCGCCGCACATCGCCAAATCGTTCACAGTGCCGTGCACAGCAAGCGAACCGATGTCGCCGCCGGGGAAAAAGATCGGATGGACGACGAACGAATCGGTGGTGAACGCAAGGCGCGCGCCGTTGGCTTCGATGATCGCGCCATCGTGCAATGATTCGAGCGCGACGTTCGCGAACGCGGGCACGAACATTTTTTCGATGAGCATCTGCATCAAGCGTCCACCGCCACCGTGCGCGAGCGTGATGTGTGGATAGTCGCTGATGGGAATGGGGCAAGTTGCGTTGGTGAAATCAGGCATAGTGCTCCAAACAGTGAAACAATGAGACAGTAGAACAGTGGGACAGTGAGACAGTAGAACAGTGAGACAGTGACTGTCC
>JAOACU010000631.1 GCA_026417715.1 Anaerolineae bacterium
GTCTAGAGTGTGTCACATGTTGTCGTAATTCAAACAGATTGAGTCACAAGATACAGTAAATTCACGAAATCGCCTTAAGATTTTGCGAAACCTCACTTTTCCCATGTGAATTCTTCAATAATACCCACCAACCTTTCCCAAGACAAGCGGTCTCGTACACACACCATATTTGCGCGTAAAGCATCACTTAGATTATCTTTAAAAAATCGTTCGATGGCGTTTGCCAAAGCGCCACTATCTCTTGGCGGTACAATCAAGCCAACCTGATTATGTGCAATGATATCAGTGAATCCACCCACCGAAGTCGCAATTATAGGCAAGCCATAGTGAAATGCGATCATTCCAATCCCACTTTGACTACCTTCCAAATACGGAAGCACAAGTGCATCCGCAGCGATAAAGTATGTTTCGACCTCTTCATTCGGAATGTAACGATTGTGAATAATTACACGCGACATCAAACCGAGTCGCTCAATCTGGTCACGATAATCTTGTTCCTTTTCCCAAAATTCTCCTGCGATCAGTAGGCGCGGTGGTGAGGCTAACCGACCAAGTGCTTCAAGCAGGTAGTGCAAACCCTTATAACGTCTTACAAAACCAAAGAAGAGTAAAAGCGGTTCATCAGAATCAATACCAAGACGATGTCGCGCATCTTTACGTGTAAGACCTTGACAAGGAAATCCGTTATAGACAGGATGATGCCCAACACGAATAGGTTTATTCCTACACAACCGCTGTGCTATTTTGCGGTCTTGCTCCGATAGAACGATAAAACCATCTCCCAGAGTCAGAACTATGCATGCAAATAAACGGTCTATAACTGAACCTTCATGCGCAATCAACTGGTGACAGAGAAACAAATTTGGAATTCCTACGCGTCGCGTCGAAGCCGAGAGTAATGTTAACAAAGGAAGCCAAAAAGGAGTCCACCATTGCAACAACAAAATATCAGGTTTATCCAAGATGATGCGTTGTACAGTTTGCCACCAGGTAATTGGACTTAGTGCATCAATCGTTCGTTCACATGGTTCTTGAAGCACATACAGACTAGGATCGGGAGCCGTATTGCCGGGAAAGAGCCATTGCGGATATTGCCTCAAGTACGAATAAAAAGAGACGGCGTGCCGTTGACGAAGATGCCTTACTAGTAATGTTGTAAAATGAGCAATCCCGCCGCGGAATGGATAGGTTGGTCCCACAACCGCAATCTTCATTGACCTGTCTCAATTTCTCGTTTCAAACACCCACACCCGATCCTGCTGATACACCAACCGAAAGCGCGCATCGCTGAGCAACTCGGCAGGTCTGAGCACGTGCGGTCCTGCAT
>JAOACU010000632.1 GCA_026417715.1 Anaerolineae bacterium
GGTAAAGCCAGAGTGGAAGTAGGAGGTAAAACACAAAGCGTGAGGCGTGATATGTGATAGATGATACGTGATGCGTGATAGATGATACGTGATACGTGAAACCTGAAACTTGAAACTTGAAACCTGCAACCGCGAACGCCAAGAACGCCGGCACCCACAACACCACCGCGCGATGATGCGTGAGCGCAAGACCGAACACAAAGCAAAACGCGGCGAATTTGCGCGCGCTAGGTTGGTCTTGCCAACGTAAGGCGATGTACAAAAGAAGCGCGACAAAGAACGTGTGGAGTGCGTACACTTCTGCCGCGCTCGCGTCATACCAAAACGTGCGCGTGAGCGCGAACGATAACGCCGCGACGATTGCCGCGCCGCGCGCGCGCGTCAATTTGTTCACGGTGAGATAGAGCATTGTCACCGCAAGCGCGGCAATAACCGCGTTGAACAAGTTGAGTCGAAACGCGGGATTACCAATCGGTACAAGATGTTGAAACGCACCGCCAAGTATCAAAAAGAGTGGATAGCCCGTTGGATGAACAAACCCGAAATTCCACGCAGCAAACTGAAACTGCCCACCATCCGCGTCCACCACATCGGGCGCGAGCGTGCGAAGGTAAAGCATGAAACTGGCAAACGCGAGTGCGACAGGAATCAGTTTGTATGCGTGTTGTGCAAATTGTTTCACAATGTTCTCTCCGCTCGCCAAGCCATCACTGCACTGCCCAACAAAATCGTTCCACCCAGAATCGAAATCAGGTTGCCCACCTGTTCAACAATACCCTCTTCATAACGCAGAGTAACGGTGTAGTTTTCGCCACGTGGCAATGCAATCTGCATTAACGCCAAATCATCGCGCGTGATGGCGAGTGTATGCCCTGTATCGGTTCGCGCGCGCCATAGTGGATACGCATACACTTTGACAGTGACGTTAGCGTCATCTTGCGCTGCGCGCACGCGCAAAACGATCTTTGTATCCTCGAACGAAATCAAATCAACGTCAGCATTGCGCGCCTCGAACCACGCGTTCTCGTATTCGTTCACACGATAAACAAAAAAATAACCGTTGTTGTAGTACGATTGAAAGTACGGCGATGCATCGAGAAATGTGCGTGTACGAAAATCATTTACGCTGGCAACAATCGTGGTGATGTTAAAACGGCGACAATAATCGTACACCTGTTGGTCGGAAATTTTTTCGATGGGCACACCAAAAAGTGCGCGGTCATCCAACTCTTCCGCGCGTCCGCGCAAAATTGGCGGACGAAGATCACCCACCCACATCAGTGCGGCAATAGGCGACCAATGTGAATACGTGCCCCCCATC
>JAOACU010000633.1 GCA_026417715.1 Anaerolineae bacterium
GTTGCACATCACATAAATGGCGTAAAAACTATTGTTATCGCCGGGTTTTGGAACGATGGCAATTTCACCTTTGATTCTGAAGTAATTTTCGGCACAATTGTTGGGGTTAACATACCTACCGCCCAATTGCCCGACAGCGTTGCCATTGTTGTCGTACACAGTGGTATTTTTGATGTAAAAAAGCAGGTTGCCGCATCCGTTGTATATGCCGTTGGCTACGGAATAGTTATCGGAGGAGGGAGCACCGGCATACAGTGGTGAAGCACTGATGACGGCATTTCTGACATCTAATTTTGAAGGAGGTGTTGCCCAATAGTTCATTTGAGCGTTCAAGTTTAAGAAGCTTATTATTAAAAACGATAAGATTTGAATTTTATTTTTTATTGTTTTCATAATTTTTATTTTTTTAGTAGTTAATAAATAGATTTGTTTAAATAGTATAGAATAATTTATGGCAAGTTATATTGGAGTTAATAGAGAGAGAAAAGACAATAAATCAAATGAAAAACCACTTGTGAAAAACGAAAATGGTAAAATAAATATGTTTAAGAAAAAATAAAGGACACAAGATGATACAAAGTACTTATGTTTACATTTTAACAGGAACGCGTATTGCGTATTGCGTATTGCGTATTGCGTATTGCGTATTGCGTATTGCGTATTGTATAATCATTATAACCCTAATTTTAAATCACAAAGATAGGTAAAATAATTTAATTGATGGTAATTTTTTTAAGTTTTAATTAAGACCAATGTTGTTCAAAATAATCTTTAAAAAATCTATGAAGCAATCTCAAAAGGGATTTTCAATCTCCTCCGGCTCTCTTTTACCAAAGTGGGATAGCAAACGAGATTGCTTCGTCGTCGCTATTACTCCTTCTCGCAATGACGGGAAAATCCTCTTGGCCTCTTTTTCCAAAGGGGGATTTAAAACACAGAAAATTCAGGGAAAACAAATGTTACACTTGTAAGTAGAATGTGCCGGTTTTCATTCTCTTATCAGGTTGATGTGTCCGGAAAGGGTTGTGGCTTTGCTTGTATTGGCGGGCTTTTCATTTTGATAGATAATCAGAAAAGCATAAACACCTTGTTCGCAAGCAAGTCCTTTGAATGTACCATCCCATTTGTACTGATTGACTTCTGTCCCTGTAAAAACACACTGCCCCCAGCGGTCAAATATACGGAGAAGGATGATTTTTTTGTTTTTGAATACGGGAGTCCATACATCATTTAGTCCGTCATTATTTGGGGTAAAGGTATTAGGTATCCAGATATATGAGTTTTTATCGGGGGGGCATCCTGTAACAC
>JAOACU010000634.1 GCA_026417715.1 Anaerolineae bacterium
CACAGACGCAGTGAGAACAAGGGACCAGGATAGGCAACGTTATAAGTCAGACTGGGCGCATTGAAATAGCCCCCTTCGCCGGGTAGATGATGCGAATACCAAGGTGACCACGGTGCCATAAAGATACTGCTACCCGTCATCCACGTACGCGTCAAGTTCACACGTCCAGATTCCAAACGTGCCAATCGCTCGTCCACATCGTAGGTAAAACGCCAGTCGGTAAATCCTTCACCATGCCCAACGCCGATGAACGGTGTGCCGTCCGAGTACTCAAAGTAACCTGGCGCCGTCGTGCTGAGGCGAATGAAACCGCGATTGTGCGGCAACGTAGATGGCACAACATTGAATACGCCTTCAGCACTTTGCGCTGTGCCCGATGCATCGGTGACGCGCACGCGATAGCGCCACGTTCCCAAGCGTTGTGGAGCAAAACGAATCTTCCACACCGGCTCGCCAATCGGATACAACCATTCTTCACCGTTGGGTGGACAGTTCGTCACGATGCGATTATCGTAGATACAGCGACGTTCGTAATGCTGATACAAAAAGCCGGGCTGGTTAACCTCTGTTGTCGAGTTATCGTGTCTGAACACTCCTTCGACTGTGATGCCAACACCTGCAGGAACGCCAGCAGGTGGTGATGGATCGTAAGGAAAGTACGGATTCGTCGCCACGCTACCCCTGATCGTAAACGTCAGTTCAAATTTTTCATACAAGCCGATGGTGGTTGCGTTGGCTTGAAGATTTTCGATTTGCAACGCGCTGGGTTTTGCAGACAGCGTGGGCGTTTCGATGTTCAGCACACCACCGAACGCGAGCAAAAGCATTCCGACGATGATGCGATAAGCATATCGGCGCATACAACTCACCTCACCTCAGCGCAGTATGAGCGGTAGCCAGAGACGCGGGACAAGATTTTGATCGTCCGCCGCTTGGATCGTCGCCACGATTTTTTGGATCGAGTACAGATCACCGCGTCCCCAGGGGCGATCCAACCAACGGCGCAGTTGCGCGCGCGAATCGCCGAGAATGTACGCGCGCGCTAAAAAGTGCGACCAACCCGCCATCGGTGCAACGAACGATGATTCGCCTTCTTCGGCGTGAATGCCGGCGCGTGTGATGTACCACCAACGCAGTCCATCGCCGGTTTGCCGCGAAAGGACGTGTGCCGCCGCCAAGCCATTCGTTTGCTCGCGCAAGTACAACCCGATTTCCGGCGTCAACCCGAAAAAGACAGGCAAATACCACCCTTCAAAATAACCCCATTCGGGTTGATTATCGCGCGGTGTCCAGTACTGATTGATAGAC
>JAOACU010000635.1 GCA_026417715.1 Anaerolineae bacterium
GCTCTAGCAGGCGTTACCTGATTTATTTTTTAAAGTTCATAATCGCCCACTACGAACCAACGCAAAGTTTCTGTTTCGATGATGAACACACTGTCCGCGCGGCGGTGCGGCTTCTCGAAATGACAGAGTGAGCAGTCGCGCGCGATCTTTACTTGATGGTCGTGAACGGTTTGTTTTCGATGCGCCGACACTGTTCAGCCGCGCACGTTTGTAACTCGCGCACGCGCGCGCTCAATTCTTTCAACAACGCCGCATCGGCTTTGGCGGCGAGGTTGTTCAGTTGATACGGATCGGTGCGCAAATCGTACAATTCTTTTTCGCCGTTAGCATACTCGACGTAAGTGTAGAATTGCAAGCGAATCGCGTAAAAGTTGCTGGGTAGTCCCGCGCGTTGCGGCGCCACGCCTGCCACTTCATCGGGCAACACATCGGGAGGTTCGAGCAAGCCCGCCATTTCTGGTGGTCGCAAATTGAAACCGCTCTCGTCCTCATCGTCGTCTGTATCGTCAAGCGCACCGCGTTGCAACAAAAAACATTGACGCCAATTTTCGAGCGCGACAGGATTTGCCTTCAAGACCGGAAGAAGCGAACGCCCGTCCACAAACTCTGGAATTTTTGCGCCAGCGATCTCTGCCCACGTGGGCGCAAGGTCAATGTTGCCCGCAATGTGATCGCGCGCGACACCCGCTGGCACGCCAGGTCCGCGCACGATTAGCGGCACGCGCGAATCTTCCTCGTACGCGGTCAGTTTGCCGTAAGCCAGCCGATGATTGCCCAAATGAAAACCGTTGTCCGATGTGAAAAAGATGTACGTGTTGTCGAGTTGTCCTGTCGCTTTTAACGTGTTGATCAAATTCTCGATCATCTCATCAACGGCTTGGAGCGATTGCAGTCGCTTGCGATACGCGGCTTCGATTTGGGCGATTTGCCGCGCAGTGAGGAGCGGACGATTTTTGATGAACGAGGGTTTGTCGCTCACATCTGCTTCGTTAAAGTTCGGTGGACGCGGCAGTTTGGCGTCCGCAAACATTTTTTCGTGACGCGGCGCGGGCGTGGAAGGTCCGTGTGGCGCGTAGGTGTTGATCGAAGCGAAAAACGGTTTGCCTTCTTTGACACTGCGTTGAATGAATTCGATTGCCTTGCGCGCGTACACATCCGTACCGTAATCTTCGGGCTTGGTGCCGTACTCGACGAGTTTGCCGTTTTCGTTCAACGTGTATTTGAATTCGCTGTACGGAGTGCCTTTGACCGCGCTGTACCATTCTGTCCAGCCCGGCGGAACAAAGGTCAGCGCGACGGTGTTGGGA
>JAOACU010000636.1 GCA_026417715.1 Anaerolineae bacterium
TGTGTATAAGAGACAGGCCCAAGACCAAGCATCAACGCGTCAGCATTAATCTGGCGATTGCACTGGCTACTTTTGTCAGACGAGGCAACTTGGGCGAAGTATTGACGGCACCAATTGACGTGAGAATGGGAGAATGGGCTGATCCTGTGCAGCCCGATATTTTGTTCATTCAGCAAGACCGTTTGGGCATCATCAAAGAGAATTGGATCGAAGGCGCACCCGATCTGATTGTGGAGATTCTCTCACCAAGCAGTTGGCTCGATGATCGCCGAACGAAATATCGGGTCTATGCCAAGGCGGGTGTGCGTGAGTACTGGCTGGTTGAACCTGAGCGATGCCAAATTGAAATTTTTGTTTTGCGTGGAAGCGATTACGCGCTTCTCGGTCACTTTGCTTCTGGTGAGTTAGCATACTCTGAGATACTAAAAGGTTTTCAAATTCAAGTGGACGAGGTTTGCCGATAAAATTTTCATTTGTCTTCCGTCCTTCGTCTTTCGTCTGATGACTAATGCTTGACCTCGACCGCGCGCTTGTCGCGCTCATTCGTGCTGGGTTTGCTGCTTTGCCCGCGCCCACCGAATCACCCTCCTTCACCGATTCGGATTGGGCGCGGCTTGTTGAATACGCGGAACGTGAATACCTTGCCGCGATCCTCTATCGCGCGCTCAAAGATTCCCAGCGACTCGCTCAACTTCCGCGTGCCTCTGCCGAAGCGCTGCGCCTTGCATATGTGCGCGCAAACATTGCGAGTTGGCAATGGACAGCGACGCTGGGTGAGTTGCTCGCGCAATTCGCGCGCGCCGAAATTCCAGTGGTGTTGCTCAAAGGCGCCGCGCTGGGTATCACGCTCTATCCCGATCCCGCGCTGCGTCAATTCGGTGATCTCGATGTGCTGATTCGCGAGCAAGACAAGGCGCGTGCCGCCGCGCTGCTCACCGCGAATGGTTTCACCCCTTTGCTGGATTTAGCCGATGGTTTTCGCGAACAATTCGGCAGCGAGCAATGCTACACGCGGCGTGGCAAGCGCGCGGCAACAGTGGACTTGCACTGGAACGTCATCAATCGTCCCGCGTACGCGCGCACAACGGATGTCGAATGGTTTTGGGCGCGCACGCGTGAGGTGCAGTTCAATAACCAATGCGTTGTCGTTTTGGATTGGGACGCGCAACTGCTACACCTTGCCGAACATTTCTTCGTGCATCATCAGATGCGCGGCGCGCGCTGGTCGTTCGATATTGCCCTCTTACTGTCGTTACATAAGAGCAATTTGCGGTGGGATGCGATTCTGGATGCCGCGCGTCGTTTT
>JAOACU010000637.1 GCA_026417715.1 Anaerolineae bacterium
AGATGTGTATAAGAGACAGTATTTTGACAGTATTCACTACTCCGAACTCTCGAATTTCTTCTACGTGTGGTTGAGGGAACTCGTTTCACATCCGTATCTTGGCGCCGAGAGTGTGCCTACCCAGCAAGAGGCAATAGTTAACGATGTGATGTCTAAAGGGGCACAAGAGTATCAAGATTTGCTTGCCGCTGTTTTCAAAGAATGTGCACGCGTTTTGAAACATGAAGGCAAACTCATTTTTACTTTTCATCATACCAAATGGCGCGCGTGGTGGGCGGTACTGCAAGCACTTACTTCAAGCGGCTTTCAAGTTATGGATTCGTTTCCTGTGATGAGCGAGTACAAAGTTAACCCGCATATTCGCAATAAACAAACGCTGGATATGGATTTGGTATTGGTCTGCCAAAAACAGACCACTCGAACAACGATGCCGCTACCCACTCCAACCGAAATTTTGAACCGCGCGTTGCAAGAACTTGATTCATCGGATCGCAATGATAACAAACTGTTCTTGCACTTTATCGGCAATTTGTTGCAGGCGGCTAGTGCATCGCAGAATGGTGATAGCATCAATTATGATTGGTTTGTGAATGCGCTGATGCATTTCGACGATTACTTGCAGGCTATTCGCCAAACCAAGTCCGTTGAGTACGTGCCGACATCACCGCGTCAGTTACGGCTGATGGAAGGCAAGCCGTCGGCACGTGTTGAGCCAAAGTGAACACAATGAAATCAACCAAACGAAACATTGACTATCTTCGCGAACAAATTCTACCTATATTGCTTCCTTATGGTGTCAAACGTGTCACGCTATTCGGTTCTACTGTACACGGTATGGAGACACCAGAGAGTGACATTGATATTTTGGTCAGATTCACCAAGCCGATTGGCTTGCTCAGGTGGGTTAAACTAG
>JAOACU010000638.1 GCA_026417715.1 Anaerolineae bacterium
GCCTCGGCCTTTTTCCTGGCAGCCTCCTTGTCACCGCCGTAGGTGATCAGGATATGGCTGGCATGGCGTTCTTCATCCCCCTGGAACTTGCTGGCGTTTTCTTCGTAAAACTTTTTCGCCTCCTCATCATCCACCTGCATCGATGGAATCAGATTGTTGGCGGAAAAGACCACGAATTCCAGCTTGACCTGCTCCGGTACGCGAAACTCGTCGGGGTCAAAGCCATCACCCACAATGCCAATATACGCGCGCGGCGACGCGTGCTTCAAGTACGATTCGGCATCGCGTTGAACGTACGAAGAGCAAAACAAAATCGCGTTGGCACGCGCGAATAAACGCGGTAGCATCCAGCGTTGTAAACGCGAACGAAGGGGGATACCTTGAATATCATTGCCGCGCGCGGAGACGACTAACGTGAAACGTGAGACGTAATGAAGTAGGAGGACGTAGAGCGCGTTGATGGTGAGAAAGTGCACATACACCACATCGGGTTGGAACGCGCGTAACACGCGCGCCATTCCTAGTAACGTTTGCGTGGCGCGCAGTGGCAGCGACCACAGTGGACGACGCCCCCACGCAAAGCGATACACCGGCACATCCTCGATGATTTCGTGCGTAGGTACATCACGCGACGGCAGCGAACTAAGGATGATGACCGAATGTCCGCGCGGGGTAGCGTTACGCGCGATGTGGCGCACGGCGGTTTGCACCCCACCAATCGTCGGCGCATAGTCGCTGGCAATGATGGCAACGCGGAAAGAATTTTCGATTTGCGATTTTCGATTTTCGATTTGACTCAAGGGACTACTCTAATGATTTCATCGAAAAGTAAATAATCACTGTTTGCCTCGCCATCTACATTCTGAACGGCCACGCGCGTCAAACTCGGATACTCGTACAACCCAATCACCAGACGGTATTCTCCGGGCGCAAGACCGCTGGGTAGATCAAGCACATACTCGTCGCGCACGATCTCCCCAACATCCCAAATCGAAGTGGGGTACGCGCCTGCGCGTGGTTGCATATCGCGCTGTGCACGGATGTTGCCTTGTGAATCAATAAGGTGCACAAAGACCGTGTAGTCTTTTTCGATTTTCGCAATGCTTTGCCAATATAGCATGAGTCTCAACGTATCACCAGCACGGCTATAGTGTTTATCGAGCGCATACGCGATCAAAGAAATCTGGTTGTTCCAACGAATATTTACCTCACGCGCAGTTTGTAACTCAGCCAAGGACGGGCTTGGCATACTCACCTTGAATGCGCCCAACGAAACTACGGGGATTGGTTTGCC
>JAOACU010000639.1 GCA_026417715.1 Anaerolineae bacterium
CCGTTCACCCCTGGGCGAATGGACGCTTTGCAGGAACAAACCGATGTCGCTTCCTTCGCAGTGCTTGAGCCAAAGGCAGACGGCTTTCGCAACTATCTCAAGGCCAAGTTCTCTGTGCCAGCAGAAGAGTTGTTGCTTGACAAGGCGCAATTGCTGACGCTCACTGCGCCAGAGATGACGGTACTTGTTGGCGGTATGCGCGTCTTGAACGCCAACTTTGGAAAATCGCAGCACGGCGTCTTTACCAAACGACCGGAAACGCTGACCAACGATTTCTTCGTAAACCTGCTCGATATGAGCACCGAATGGAAGCCCCTATCAGAAGACCGAGATGAGTTTGAAGGGCGCGATCGCAAAACGGGCGAACTCCGCTGGACTGCCACGCGCGTTGATCTGATCTTCGGTGCGAATTCGCAACTGCGCGCACTGGCAGAAGTCTACGCCTGTGCGGACGCGCAAGAAAAGTTTGTGCGCGACTTTATCGCCGTGTGGAACAAAGTGATGAACCTCGACCGCTTTGATCTCGCTCGCGCATAACCACAAGGCATCTCGGCATCAAGTTCGCGCCTGGCAGGGCTGGTGCAAACCTCTGGCTATGCACCAGCCCTGTCTCGCACGGCGAACCATCTGGACAAAGCAATCTCCAATGCTTTATTGAGGTAGCGAGATGCTAACACGACACTTGAAGTTTTACTGGGCGCGTGCTATCTGGATGATGGCATTTGTCGTTCTCGGATTGGCACTCGGCGCCTGCGAACCTGCGTTCGCTCCCCCCGACGCGCCCGCTCTTCCTTGTCCACAAATCAGCGCGGCAGAATTTGACGCCGCGCTCAAAGCTGGCGCGACAGGCGCAATCGCTACGATCAACGCGGATGGCACCGTCGCGATGGAAACCGGTCCCGGCAGTGTTCAATGTGCGACCTATCGTAGTCCACTGCGCCCCTGTCGTCGCCCGAACGACTTTGTGATTCGCTACACGTTCGCCGACGGTCGGGTGGTACACGTACGCGTGCCGGCGGGTACGGAATATCGCTTCCGTCTCCAGGCGCAACCGACTCCGTGCGAAATCGTGGTGAATCGCTAGATCATACCTTGACCCAATTCCTCACCAATAGAAAAAAACACCGACACGAATCCGGATAAGGCGAGTGACAAGAAACGCGTCGCACACCTCTTGGGTGTACGACGCGTTTGGTTTGCTAAAAGTACCGTCATTCAGTGATTTAGCCATCGCGTCAACGAAGCGTATCCATCGCCATAACAAGCTGCACGTTCGGCTGAGGTCACG
>JAOACU010000640.1 GCA_026417715.1 Anaerolineae bacterium
GCGCTATTGATCGCGCTGAGCGTGCTCATTGCGCAACAAATACCATACGCATTAGGGTATCTCTGTGCGCGTCTACAGACCGAATATACGGGTTTGTTGATCAATCTTGAAGATGGGAGTTATCTTTCAGCCATTCAGCAAGGAATCAATGGCGCGTGGTTGTATCGTAACCCGTTTACAACCGAAGAACATACGCCCGTGTTCATCCAGGTCTTTTACTTGGCGTTAGGACATTTGGCGCGTGGACTGAATCTTTCTGCTGTTGGAATGTGGCACGTGGCGCGTGTGGCAAGTGGTTTGATTCTAGCGATACTTTTGTTTGCCTTCATCGGACGATGGTTACACGATCCAGCGCAACGACGCGTGGCGTTTGTCTTGGGATTAGTTGGTGCAGGATGGGATTTTGTCTGGCTTCCGTTTGAAGTGATTGATCCATTGAGCGCGGCACCGCTGGATTGGCGTATGCCTGAATCGCACCTGTTTTTCAGTATGCTCACGTATCCGCATTACGCCGTCAACATTGCGCTAACGATTGTGGTACTCTGGTGCATGTGGCGTGTGTGGGATGATCATTTATCCGATGCAACACGATGGATTTTGATATTGATAGCAAACATAGCGAATGCTTTGCTCGTTCTGGTCTATCCGTTTTTTCTCCTTGTTCCGCTCAGCGTGTTAGGTGCAAGTTACGTATGGCTGGTCTGGCGCGCGCGCAAAATATTATGGCGGCAGGCAGTGCTGGGCGCGATGGTGTTTGGGTCGCCAATCCCGATTTTGCTCTACTATCTTGGCGTTTGGATGACCAATCCTGTGATGCAGTTGTGGAATGCCCAAGCCGTCACGCTCTCTCCCAACCCGATACATTATTTACTTTCCTATGCTCCGTATCTCATTCTCGGTTTATGGGGATTCAAACGCAATGTGACGACACGTTCTGCACTCGCGTTATTGTGGATTTGGATCAGCGTCATTGCGATCTTGGTGTACGTGCCCATCAATCCGCAACGACGTTTCATACAAGGATTGCATGTGCCGATGACGATTGTCGCAATTCACGGTTTGTATGGCGCAGTGCTGCCCTGGTTTGAACGAACACGTCTTTTTATTGCGCTATGCCAGCAACCGCGATATACCCCAGATGGTTTGCGACGTTTGTTTGTGATTGTCTTCTTGGGTATTACAAGTATTGCGAGTATCTATGTTTGGCTGGGTGGCATCGTACAGTCGGCAATCGTTCAACCGTATCCGCTCTTTCGTCCCACACTCGAACTACAAGCGATGGATTGG
>JAOACU010000064.1 GCA_026417715.1 Anaerolineae bacterium
GATCACCGGAGCGCGGCACGCGCACGAAATCTAAACCTGCGTCGGTGAACGCGCGACGTCCCGTTGCCGCAACATACAATCCAAGTTCGATGTGATACCCTTCGCGCGGTCCGTCCACATCAATCTGAATCGTGTGCGTGTCGAGAATCACTTGTCCTGCTTGCCAGCGAATTGTCGGTGATTCGCCTTCTTGTGGTTTCGAGTCTTGTCGCGCGTATGTGTTACCGTCTTCGTGAATCGCATGCACAAACACGGTGTAATCGTGATTCACTTGTCGCAATGCCTGCCACGTTAGATGCACGCGTACCGTTGCACCACGCCGCAACGGTCCCACAATGCGATAATCGAGTAGCGCGATTTCGTTGTTGCCGAAAATCGCAATCGGCGGGCGCGTGGGATTTACTGCGATGAAGCGTGGTGCAAGGTAACCGTAACTCGCGACGATGGGCAGCGCGATGAAAAACGCAAGCAAGGTTGGACGCGCTAGACGCGTGTCGAGTTCGAGCAACGCGCCCGCAACGATGGCAAGTGCGACACCAACGAACGCGAGGAGTTGCCAAGGATAAATGATGAACGCGCCCAGCACACGCCACAGCGGCGCGGCAATCTCAAAGGTGAGAATCGCCAATGCAATTGCCACGCCAAGGAACACAATTACCACACGCTTGAGTGTGGCATCCGCGCGATTTTCGCGCGACCACACAAGCGCAATCGTCACAATCGTCAAGCCCAACGGCACGACGCCGAGTTGAAACGGGAATTGGTCGAGGAAACTGCCGGTGCTTGTGCCCCAGCCCCACAGCGCGGCAAAAAGTTGGAATGGCAAAACGTAATTCGGCTCAAAGCCCTCGCGCGCAATGTGTGCACCGTAACGCAGAATCGTTGGAGTGTAGAGTAGTGCACCCAGAAGCAGACCACCGACCGCCGCCCCCAGACCGCTGATGACTGATCGCTGACCGCTGACGGCTGATTTTGTATGCAGGGCAATGATGATGCCTAGTGCAGTGATGGTGAAAAGAATTGCCAAGCCAGGCTGGGTGAGGAATAGCAGGGTGAAGGGCAATCCTGTCACCAGAAAATTCCACCGTCGTCGGTCATCGGTCATCGGTCGTGTGAGCACCAACAACGCCAGCGGAAACAAACTCCACATCACCGCTTCGGCGAACGCGCCGCGCACGTACACCGTCGCAATGTGATACGGCAAGTATACATACACAATAGCGGCTAAAAGCGCGCCGTTCTCACTGAGCCAACGTCGCGCGAACGCGTACATCGTCAAACCGCTGGCAATCCACGCCAGCGCGTACACGAGTTTGATCGCGCTCAGGTAACTGAATCCCAACCAGCGCAGAACGAGGGCGAGGAGATAAGGTAGCGTGCCTTCAGTCCGAAACAGATCGAAGGTACGTCCGACGAGCGGTGCCCACGCAAAAATTTGCGTGGGATTTTGATCGAGGTCAATCAAATTGTAGTAGGCAAGCAAGCCACTGTGAGATTGAAACGCGCCGGGATATTCCAGCGGCGCAATCGCGAAAATGGTGAGGAGTAAGAGCAACAATGGGTATAAAAATTTCACAAAGGTCATTATAACACGTAAACGCGTAGATACAAAAAATACAATTGTGGGATTGGCGCCAAGTCTGAAGCGAATCAATGCGTCGTAACGACAACCCGAAGCCCGCCTACGCGGGCTAAATGAGCCGCTGAAGAGCGGCTTCGGGTGGTCGTCGCGGCGACTTTGAGTCGCCAACACCGACTTTGCACCAACCCCACTTTCACTATGGCTTGACATTCTGCCAAAAAGGGATAGAATTTCTACCGCAAAGAAATAAAAAAGACGATCTACCAGAAATGCCCTACCCTGGAATGGTTTCAAGGGTACGGGTATTTTTTATGGGTTGGAAAATCAATGAAAAACTCAAACGCACAAAACGGAGATGACAAATCTTCCAACGGTCGCGCCGGCGCGCGCAAGATCAATCCCGATTTGATCGTTAGTGAAGTCAGGTACGGCGCGCGCCCCGGCGACAAGTATGTACGACTGAATCGCACACACGCACGCGCGTTTCGCAAGGTGGGTCCGGGTCACTTTGTCGCTACACCTGCCTCGAACGTGCCCGCCACGACGTTCGAGCGCGTCTATCGCGCCATCAAGCGCGTGCTGGTTGGGCGACCCCTAGAAACAGCAGAGGAAATTCATGAGCGGTTAAGCAAGGTCAAAGGGCTTGCCGTATTCGGTTCGGATGCTATTTCATCCAGCGCGTACGCGACCGAAGCGACGCTGATTATTTTGATGGTGGCAGGTAATCAAGCCCTCGGCATCACGTTTTACACGTCGCTGGCGGTTGGAGTGATGTTTGCCGTCATCGCGTTTTCGTATCGGCAAACGATTCACGCGTATCCACAAGGTGGTGGTTCGTATCGTGTGAGCCGTGAGAATCTTGGCACGTTGGCGGGGCTAGTCGCGGCGTCCGCATTGCTGATTGACTATGTGCTTACAGTGGCAGTCTCGATTGCCGCTGGCTCTGCCGCGATCATCTCAGCGTTTATTGCGGCTGGATATAGCGAACAGATTCACACACTCGATACACTCTTGCCGCATCCCTTCAATCTCAATGTGTTTTTGAGTCTATTTTTCATCGGCTTGCTTATGCTGGGCAACCTGCGCGGCATTCGCGAATCGGGAACCATTTTTGCGATTCCAACGTATTTATTCATCATTAGTCTTAGCATCGTGCTAGTAGTGGGTTTGTTCAAAGCATTCACGGGAACGCTCTATCCTCCTGAACCGCCGCCGATTTTGCCGGTGACCGAACCGTTAAGTGTGTGGTTGATTTTGCGCGCCTTTAGTGCGGGCGCTGTGGCGATGAGCGGCACGGAAGCGATTGCCGATGGAGTACCCGCGTTCAAACCACCCGAATCAAAAAATGCGGCGACGACGTTGACCGTGATGGCGATGTTGCTCGGTTCGTTCTTTCTCGGCGTTTCGTTTCTTGCCACTCACATCGGACTGGTGCCGGGCAAGGAGACGATCATCTCGCAGGTGGCGCGCGCGGCGTTGGGAACATCGGTGCTCTATTATATCTTTCAAATTGCCACGATGGGGATTTTGGTGATCGCGGCAAACACCGCGTTTGCCGATTTTCCGCGCCTTTCCTCGATTTTGGCGCGCGATAACTTTATGCCCCACCAATTTTTGTATCGTGGCGATCGGTTGGCATTTTCGATTGGCATCATTGCCTTGGGGAGCATTGCCGCGCTCTTGGTGATTCTATTTGCTGGTGAAGTGGATAGTCTGATCCACCTTTACGCCGTCGGCGTGTTTCTGGCATTCACCTTGTCGAATTCGGGAATGGTGATGCACTGGCGCAAGTTGCGTACCCCGAATTGGCAACACAGCGCTATCATCAATGGAATAGGAGCAACTCTTTCTGCGATTACCTTGCTCATCATCGCGACGACCAAGTTTGCTTTGGGCGCGTGGATTAGCATTGTGTTGATTCCGATTATCACGTTATCCTTTCACATCATCCACACCCACTATACGCGTGTTGCCGAACAGTTGCGAATTCTGCCCGACCAACTGCCCCCACAACGCATCCAGCAACTGGTGATTGTGCCGATTGACGATGTGAATTACGCCTCGCTGCGCGCGATGGCGTTTGCGCGCACGATTTGCTCCGATGTGATTGTGCTACACATTGCGCTCGACACTGCCCACGCCGAAAAAGTACGGCAAAAAATGCAGACCTACGCACCCGACCTGAAACTGGTTGTGGTGGATTCGCCGCTGCGCGCGTTTGTGCGCCCCCTCGTCAGTTATGTGGACGCGGTGCACAGTCAATACCCCGATGCGTTTGTCACCATCGTTCTACCCGAATTCATCACCGCGCATTGGTGGGAGCAGTTTTTGCATAATCGTACGGCGGCACGTTTGCAACGTGAATTTGAAAAACATCCGAACGTGGCAGTGGTGTTAGTACCGTATTTGTTGGAAAAGTAGGGGCGAAACGTAGGGGCGAAGCATGCTTCGCCCCTGCTTCGCCCCTACTACGTTTATCGCAACGCCGCAATGATCGTCCGACAAAATGCCGGCAAATCGGTGGGGACACGCGAGGTAATGAGATTGCCATCTTGTACCACCTCCGCATCCACATACTCCGCGCCGGCGTTGATGAGATCGTCTTTGATCGCAGAGACGCACGTGGCACGCTTGCCGCGTACGATGCCGGCGGAAATGCCCACCCACGCCGCGTGACAAATCATCCCCACGATGCCACCGCGCTCGAATACACCACGCACCAGATCGAGCATCGGTTTGTGGCGCCGCATCAGATCGGGCGCATAGCCACCGGGGATGATGACCGCGTCGAAATCGTTCGCGGTGACTGCATCGGCAGCCACATCCACTTTGACCGGATAGCCGTGCTTGCTCTGATATTCTTGCACGCCCGGCATTCCGACCACACGCACTTGTGCCCCCGCCTCGCGAAAACGTAACAGCGGATACCACAATTCCAGTTCTTGATAATTGTTCTCCGCTAGAATCGCAATGCGCTTACCTTGTAGTTCCATCTTTACCTCCTAACGGTGTGTCAAGTGGTTAGAACAAAAACCTGAGCACCAGAATTCCACCAATCAACAATGCTGTAAACACCAGCGTTGCAAGTTCAAAGTACTTGTCAATGAACTCGCGAATGGGCGGTCCAAACAAGTAGATCAAACCTGCCACGAGGAAAAAGCGCGCGCTACGGCTGAGCAAAGAGGCAATGATAAAAACCGAAAAGTTGGACCGCATAAACCCAGCGGCAATCGTAAAAACTTTGTACGGGATTGGAGTAAACCCGGCGATTCCGACTGCCCAGGCTTCGTACTCGAGAAAATAATATCGCACGGTCTCAAAGCCCGCTTGATCAATGTAGCGGAACAAGATACCTTGTGCGATTTCCCAAAACTGCCATCCCAACAGATAACCGAACGCGCCTCCAGTCACCGAACCCGCCGCGCAGACCAACGCGTACTTGAACGCATTCTTGGGAATCGAAAGACTGAGCGCGATGAGTAACACATCGGGAGGCACGGGAAAGAAAGACGATTCGGCGAACGCCAACACAAAGAGCGCAGGGACACCATATGGCGTCTCTGCCCAATGCAAGACCCATTGATACAATCGTTTGAGTAGTTGCATAAATGTTTTAACCTCGCTAGATGAAATGACTGATGCACGCGTAGACAAGTTGGCACACTTGTCCTACCTTTCACGCAAAATTGTAGTCCTGCGTAGAATGAGATACACTCTTGGGGATAAAAAGATTTCTGAAGAGTGGAGGTTTGTTTTGGAATTCCGCCTCAACGAATACTGAACGAATAAACGAATCTGCACGGTGCTCATTCGTTTATTCGTTGCCCATTCGTTGAGGCGATTTCTAATACCGTTTTCTACCCAAGAGCGATGAGATATAAAAGGGCAATCTCTTGGTCCGAGATTGCCCAATCGTGCCAAGCACAACTCAAGGGACACACGGACTCAACGGCGCGGGAGCGTGTTTGGATCGCCACTGATGATTTGAAAGTTGTTGCCGAAAAAGACCCAGCCCTGTTGATTCGAATTCGGAATATTGATCAGATACCACACATCACTTCCTTCGATTTGTTCACCGCGCGTTTGCGCCAAGAACGTGACTTGATTGTCCTTGCGCAAAACACCCAGCCGCGCCGATTTGCTATTCGGTTCGGCGCGAATGTTCAACGTCGTTGCGGTTAATTTGGCAATGACCGGCGCCGGCGTTGGCGGGATGCGTGTGGGTGTTGGCATTATCGTGGGTGGTGGCAATGTTGTTGGCACGCGCGTGATTGCCACCGCGCGTGTTGGCGTTGGTGGAGGATTCACGACAGGCAACACAAATTGTGCCATCACAAACAACGTCGCCGCACACAGCAACAACACAACCGAGGCAATCGCCAACGGAATCCACTCGCGACGGCGTTCGCCGGCAGCAGGACGTGACGTACGCGGCGCGCTCGGCGCGGGCTTGGGCGGTGCAGACGGTGCGCGCGACACGACTTTCGGCTCGGTACGCACCAACGGCGGTGGTTCGGTGACTGGTGGCGCGCTAGGCGAGGGTGTAGGCGCAGGCGGAGGTGCGGCAGGCGACGATGGTGGGGTGGACTTGAGTGCCGCGACTTCTTTGGGTACTGGAATCACCGTCGAAGAGTCGCGACCCGGCGGCGCACCTGAAACCCACTCTGCGCCGTCAAAGTACATCCACTTGCCGGTGCGCGGATTGATTTCCCACAAGACGCCGTTGCGATCCTGCACGGCAAGTTTGCTGACTTCTTCCTCATACTCGGCGCGACTAATCGGCTCACCGCGCTGGACGCGCGCCTGCAATTCCTTAAATCGGGCTTCTGCCTCTTCAAATGTCATCGGCATAACATTTTCCTCTCGCAGTTGTAGGACAAGGTTCAAACTTGTCCTACTGGGTAACCTTACAGTTCGACCGTTTGACCGGGCGTGGGAATGGTCACGGCGAAATCGCCCAGCGTGCGCAGGGCATCGGCAAGGGCTTGCGTGCGCGCGGCGTCACCGTGCACCACAAAGACGCCGCGCAAACTCGCGCGTGTTGCCGCGACCCACGCCAACAATTCACGACGATCCGCGTGCGCGCTAAACCCTTCGAGCATCACCACTTGGGCGCGCACTGTAAATTCGTCACCAAAAATTTTCACGCGCTTGATGCCATCTACCAAACGACGCCCTAACGTATTCTCGGCTTGATAGCCGACGAACAAAATCGTGTTGCGCGCATCTTCGATGTTGTGTTTGAGGTGATGCAAAATGCGCCCGGCTTCGCACATCCCACTCGCCGCAATGATGATCGCTGGTGTTTTCAACTCGTTGAGCGCGCGCGATTGTTCGACTGTGCGCGTGTATTCGAGTTCGCCAAAACCAAACGGGTCTTGGTGGTCGAGCAACAATTCGTGCGTCTCATCATCAAAGCATTCCAGATGCAAGCGAAATACATCGGTGGCATCAATCGCGAGTGGAGAATCCACAAAAATCGGCACACGCGGAATATCGCCTGCCTTGATGTGTTGATGCAAAAAGTATAGCAACTCTTGCGTACGTCCGACAGCAAAGGCAGGGATGATGACTTTGCCGCCGCGTTCGATCGTTGCGCGCACAAGCCGCGCCAACTCATCCGCCGCTTGTTCAAACGATGGATGTTCGCGATCGCCGTAGGTGCTTTCGATGATGAGGTAATCTATGTTTGTGATGGTCGCGGGATCGCGCAAGATCGGCGCGTGGGTGCGTCCTAAATCGCCGCTAAAGCCGATGCGATACGTGCGCGCACCTTCTTCGAGTTCCAGCACGGTGATGGCTGAACCCAAGATATGTCCAGCATCATACAAGATTGCGCGTCCCACGCTATCCAGATCGAACCATTTGTCGTAAGCGTATCCAACAAAATGCCGCAAGGCAACTTCGACATCGGAGGTCGTGTACAACGGTTCGACGGGCGGTAAGCCGCGCCGCGAAGTCTTTTGATTCAGGTACGCGGCGTCTTGCTCTTGGATGTGCGCGCTATCGCGCAACATCAAGGTTGCCAGATCGCGCGTGGCAGTGGTGCAATGAATTTCACCCGCATAGCCGCGTTTCACCAGTGTTGGCACATTGCCCGCGTGGTCAATGTGCGCGTGCGACAGAATGACGTGGCTGATGGAAGTCGAATCGAACGGTGGATTGGCATTGCGCGCAAATGCTTCCGCGCGCTTGCCTTGATACAGACCACAATCGAGCAGAATGCGATGGTGGTCGGTTTCGATGAGATGCATCGAACCAGTGGTAGTCAGTGCGGCACCGTGGAATGTGATCTTCATCGGATTACAAGGGCTTATTCTACCACAAGATAGTTATCCTCACAAATCAGAAGCAGTGTTGGCGACTCAAAGTCGCCGCGACGCTCACCCAAAGCCGACCAACTGTCGGCTCGTTTAGCCCGCTTATGAACTTTATCCCCACAAATCCTTTGCAATCTCCGGCATTCCGAGCGCGAGCAATTTTTCGCGGCGCGGCTTGCCACTCTCCCACTCCCATTCACGATGTGCGTAATATTCGCGCAACATCGGTTCGAGCGTCGGCACGTGTCCTTCACTGCCGCTATCCATCAGCGGACGTAGCAACAGTTCGGGTAACTTTTCGCGGGCGCGCGCGTTGTAACCGAATTTAAGGTTGAGCGCGCGCTTCAAGTTCATCATCCGTTCGCCGTACGTGAGCACATTGTCGAGTGTGATGTCATAGCCCGTCGCCGCCGCAACCATCTCGATCATATTTTTCACTGGTGGATTCGGGAAATGACACAACACCAGTGACGATGTGAACGCGCGCCAATCCTGATGCTTGGCGACTGGTGCGCCCTTGCCCGCGTTCTCGAACCGCTCCGTCGCGCCGATGCCAAGTTCTTCGAGCACACGTCCCGAAATGTCAATCATAAAATAGTCCGATTGGTTGTGACTCGCGCCAATCGGCGAGGTGGCATACACGATTGCCATTCCCGATGCGGCGCGCGGATCGTGCATCGGACATTCCATTCCATTCACTTGCACCGCGAAACCTTCGACGCCAAAGCGCGCGCCAAGTCGTTGTGTCCCCTCGGCAAGTAAATCACCCACGCCTTCGCGTCGCGCGATGAGTGGCACGAGTTGCTCGACGGTTTGCACATCGCTCCAAGTCACGTTCATTCCATCGAACGCGGAGGCGGGCACGAGTCCTTGTTCGCGCAAAAACATCGCGAATGCAATCGTCGAACCCGCGCTAATCGAATCGAGTCCGAGCGCGTCGCAGAGCGAGCCGATGTACGTCGTGCGTTCCAAATCGGGAATGAGCATCAGTGAACCGAACGCGGCGAGCGTTTCGTATTCGGGACCTTCGGCTTCGGGCAAGTCGTGTCCAGCAGCGCGCGCGACTTTGCGTCCACATCCAATCATACACGCGTGGCAGGTGCCGCGCCCCGTGAGCATCGTCTCGGCAAGCACATTGCCGCTGATGCTTGCATAATCGAACGTGCCTTGCGTCCAGTACTTGGTCGGCACATCGCCCATCAAACCGAGATAGTCCATCGAACCCGATGTGCCCACAGAGCGAAACATCTGCGTCGAGAGGTCATCGGACAGCACATCGAGCGCGGGACGTAGCGCGGCTTGGAACGCGGCAGAATCGTGCAGCGTGATTTTGGTTGTGCCCGCGCGCACGGCAATCGCTTTGAGATTTTTCGATCCCATCACCGCGCCCATCCCGCATCGTCCGGCGATTCCTTTTTTCGCACCCGCGCGCGTGCTCGTCGCAAGGATGAGCGCGTACTTGACGAGATTTTCGCCGGCAGGACCGATTGCCGCAACGGTCAATCGCGAATCTCCAATCTCGGTGCGAATCGCATCGCCGGTTTCAAACGTCGTCTTGCCGCGCAAGTGTTGCGCGTCGCGCAATTCGACTTTGCCATCGCGAATCAGCAAGTACACCGGCGTTGGCGATTTGCCGCGCACGATGATACCATCGTAACCCGCGAGTTTGAGGTCGGGCGCGAAGAAATTGCCGGCGTTCGCTTCACCGTAGATGCCAGTGAGCGGCGAACGCGCGACGACAACGAATCGTCCGCAACTGGGTGCGCCGGTCGCAGTGAGTGGTCCCGTCATAAAAACCAACGGATTGTCCGCGCCAAGTGGATCGGTGCGCGCGTCCACATAATCGTAGAGATAGCGCGCTGCCAGTCCCGCGCCGCCGATGTACTGCGCGGCATAGTGTTCGTTCAATGGTTCGTCGGAAATTTTGCCGGTGGAAAGATCAACGTGGAGGAGTTTGCCTGCGTAGGCGTTCATCTTAAACCTCAATAAACCAATTTACCAATGAGCCAATGAGCCAAACGCTCGATGAGCCAATTCGTCAATGAGCCAAAATAGAGATTGGAGATTAGAGATTAGAAATTAGATTTGGCTCATTGGTTCATTGGCTCATTGGCTCATTGGTTCATTGGCTCATTCAAAAATCAACGTGCTTGCCGTCGTAAGCGTACCAGAAAATTTTTTCCAGTTCGCCGCGTTCGGGGACGCGCGAGTTGGCAGTGATGGAAGTGTCGTTCTCGGCGTGATCGAGCATCGTGGGGAGGGCGCGTGCAAAATCATCGCGCGCGATGTTGAGCGACGCGATGTTGGTGTTCGATTGCAAACCGTTCTCCAAATCGCGCACCGCCGCAATCAGCGCGCGCGTCAGTTGCGCGTCGCCTAAACCGTCCAAGCCGATGAAACGCGCAATGTCGGCATAGCGATAGTTGCCACCGTTCGCGGCAAATTCCATCGTGTACGGCAAAAAGAGCGAAACCGCGCGTCCGTGCGGAACGTGAAACGCGCTACCGAACGCGTGTCCCATCGCATGCGCGAGTGCGGTGAGTGAGTTGATGAATCCTAGTCCGGCAATCGCGGCGGCATTGTGCATTTTTTCGCGCGCTTCGGTATCGTTGCCATCCGCGTACGCGCGCGGGAGAAACTTGAAGATGAGTTCGATCGCTTTGAGGCACAAGCCATCGGAGAAATCGTTGTGCCAATTCGAGGTGTACCCTTCGATGGCGTGCGTGAGCGCGTCGAGTCCGGTATCGGCGGTGAGGCGCGGGGGCATTTTCATCGCAAAGACCGGGTCAACAATTGCAATCGTTGCGAGGGTTTCGCGCGAACCAAGTCCCAGTTTGCGATTCTCGACTGGATCGGAGAGGACGGTTGCCCACGTCACTTCGGCGCCGGTGCCGCTCGTCGTGGAAATTTCAATGAGGCGCGCTTTTTTGCCCAAACCCAGATACTCGATTGGGTTGATCGCGTCGGGTGACAAATCGGGACGTTCGTAGAGCGCCCACATCGCTTTGGCGGCATCCATCGGTGAGCCACCGCCGAGTCCGATGATCCAATCGGGTTCGTATTCGCGCGCGCGTGCCGCGCCGCGTCGCACTGTATCGAGCGTCGGTTCGGGTTCGACTTCATCAAAGACGCGCGTCTCGATGTTTGCTTGCGCGAGTTGTTCGCGCACGAGATCAACGAAACCGAGTCTGACCATTTGCGTGTCGGTGACGATGAAGGCGCGTGTGCCACGAATTTGCGCGAGGTACGTGACCGCACCTTCGCCAAAAACGATTTGGGGACTGGTGAAGAACCACATCGTTACCTCCAATGAGCCAATGAGCCAATTATCCAATGAGCCAAATCTTTTTGCCGTGTGTTTAATTGGCTCATTGGCACTTCTCATCGGTTTATTTTGACCGTGTTAGCGATAATCGTGTGGAGAATGCGTACGATTTCATCACACTCTTTGAGCAATGATTGGGTTTCTTCGTCCACAAGTAGTTCGGCTTCGATGATCGTGCGCAGCCAATAGCGCGTTTCTTGTGCTTCCTTCAATGCAATTTTCATCTTGTGGACAAAGTCCTCTCGTGATTCTGCCGCGTCGGCTTCCTCTACATTCGCGCCAATGGCTGTACCAGAACGAATGACCTGATTCCCCAATGCGAAGCCAGCCGCCGTACGCGGCAAACGATTGACCATTTTGACAATCCGTACTCCAAAACGAAATGTCCTCTCACGAATATTCTCACCTTTAGAAGAACGTAGTCTCATCCGCCTCTCCTTTGGCTCATTGGCTCATTGGTACATTGGCTCATTTCAAAAAGG
>JAOACU010000641.1 GCA_026417715.1 Anaerolineae bacterium
CTGAAATACTACTCTAACCGGACAGGCTTCGGGCGCAATGCGGATTGCTTGATCGCATTGCTCCTGATTGTTGAGATAGCGTTTGCCGGTGGCTGGATTGAACGCGGCAATGCCAGTAGCAATTTCCGTCCAGTCCTTCTCAAAGACTGCCTTGAGAAGATTGCCGTTGCGATCGTAAATTTCTTTGATGGACCAGGAGTACTTTGAGTAACCGCTGTCGCTACCGTGATAGTAAGTTGGACAGAAGACGATAACGGGCAGGTCTTTCAGTTCCACCGTGCCTTCTTTGGGCTCTTCAAACAACCACCATTCCGAAGACTGTTTCATACATTACCTCCTTTGTTTTCTTGTGGGAGCACCTCTTTTCAGAATAGGACAAGTTTGAAACTTGTCCTACACTTTATCGTGCCGACGGTCGCCACACGATTACTTGCCGCACCTGAAAATCGTCCCACGTGTAATCGAGATGTTGGAACGCGGGAAAAAGTTTACCTGCGTGCAACGTCACCGTGTTGCGTCCCACGCGCAAAATTTCGGGCGGTATCAGAAATTCGGCTTGTGACCACATCGTACTGAAATCTTCGGTGGGCAAATACGGTGGCGTGACGGGTTGATCGTTGACCAAGACGCGCGTGTTGAAATCGTTGACTTGCATCAGTTCCATCGTGAGTCGCCACATTTGATCGCGCGGCGCGCTGTGTAGATCACTCGCGCGCAAGTAAAATTCGCCCGTCCACGTGGGACTGGGATTGCGCGTCTTGTAGATTGGTACCCAAGGTTCGGGATGTTCGCTATCGCCGAGATGCACGCGCGCATCGCGCGCAAGTACGATGAACGCATCGCTGGTCTTGGGTGCGGTCACGGCGCGCGTGAATGCTTTTTGCAAGCGCGTCACAAGTGGCTCTTGCCACACACCTTGTAGCGCGGCGTACGCGGGCTTGAGCGATCCATCGGCGCGTAGTAAACTGTAACCAGCTTTTTCATCCTCGGACGATAATCCCCGCGAAAGATTCCACACACCAAACAGTTCCACAAACGGCATTTCGTTGCGCACAAGTTCGTAGGCGCGCACAAGGTAACGCTCGTGCTCTTCCTCACTCACGCGCACAGCGGTTGTTTCGCGCGTCGCTTGGGTGGTGTAACCAAACTCGGTGATCCACATCGGCTTGAAATCGTTGTGCGCGAGCATAATCGCGCGCAAGTCGTGCACGCGTCGAAGGTTGAGACTGTTGTGCGCGCCACGCGCATCATCGGGCGGATGACCGAATGGGTACGGACTGTCTCTT
>JAOACU010000642.1 GCA_026417715.1 Anaerolineae bacterium
GTTCTTGATCCGATCAATTGTTTCGACAAATTTCTGTTCGTCGCAGGCACGGCTGCCGGCGTGAACATCGCCGACGAACCACAGGCGGAACTCGGCGCGGCGCGAATGAAATGGAATTTCTTGCGCGTGGGTTTGCAAAATCCTCCTAGCTGTTCGGAGATTTCTCTGATCGAATCAGAGATATTTCTGAGCGTCCTGCCGCGCGCAAGCACGCTGTGCGACGCGGGGGCTGAACGTCAAGCGCACCCGCGCGCGGACAGGCACATCGTTCAGCGAGTTGCTTGGATGGCTTTGATTGTTGCTTTGATACCGATGGCTTCTAGAACTGCCAGCACGATCTTGATCAGCACGGGAATCCACGCAGCAACGTCGCTGGGCAACTTGGCTCCCCAGGCATTCAAGACCGCAACGGTCGCAATCACGATTGCCAAAGCCAACGTTCCCCAGCCATCGAAGACCAGCGGAAAGCCGTGCTCGTTCAAAAACTTGGTGAGGTATTTGAACCCTTCGGTCAGCAAGTACGTTAACGCACCAATCAGTGGATCAAACATCTTTCCCCCTTTCGTTATCTTGCCCCCAGTCCTTTGCCAGTTGATCGAAAAAGAAATAGATAAAGACAATGACCAGCCACAGCGGCGGGCAGACGCTATAAAGCAATCGCATCGCGCTTGCAATCCATTCCCACAGTATCGCAATCATATCCCACATCCTAGCGCACAATGAGA
The DNA here is from genome assembly GCA_026417715.1 of Anaerolineae bacterium. Classification (GTDB taxonomy): domain Bacteria; phylum Chloroflexota; class Anaerolineae; order UBA4142; family UBA4142; genus VGOB01. Next base: position 726 of record JAOACU010000642.1, read on the forward strand.
TTATGCGACACGATCAAGTAGCCGATTGCGCCGATGATGAACAACGCCGCTGCCGTAAGGATTGCCACTATAACCGGGCGAACCCATTCTTTGAGGGAATCCCCTTGCTTGGCTTTGTTTTCCAGCGCGGAAATTCTCCGCTCGTGATCATCTATAATTTTTCTCACGTCTCCAAACCCCACCCTGAGTTCTTCTCTTAGTGCATCCATGCTTGCATTGAGCGTCTTTTCCAATTTGTCTAGATTTGCCTCGATGGATTTTGTCCGTTCATCCAAACGCGCTAAAAGCGCACTGTCGCTTTCTGGCATTTGCCCTCCGTTATCTAGAATATTCTCTCAAGGGATAATCGAAGCGAGTACTGCGGTGAGCCAGAAACACCTGCTAGCGCAATCGCGTACGTCATCGCCGCGCTCGCCACCGACCATACCACCAACTGCCCCGAACCATATCCAAGCGTTGTCAACGCCATTCCGCTGATTACATTTGCCGTCTGCGCCCCATTTTCGTATGTCCAGCCTAGGGTCAGCGTCAATATTCCCGCCGAACCCGACGCAGTTAT
>JAOACU010000643.1 GCA_026417715.1 Anaerolineae bacterium
GGTAAACCACAGGGCGAAGGCAAGCCAGAGGCACGCACCCAACAGCACGAGCGCAAGAGGGAGCGATCCAACACGCCAAAGCGTGAAGCGTGAGGTGTGAAGCGTGAGGCGTGGGGCGTGAGGCGTGAGGCGTGAAGTGTGAGACGTGAAGCGTGAAGTGTGAGACGTGACTGTCGTTCGTCGTTCGTCTTTCGTCCTTCGTCCTTCATCGCGTCGCATACTTTTGCACTTCCCAGTAAATCGGCTTGGGATCGAATTCAGGAGTGACGAAGGTGAAATAATCCAAGTACGATTGCGCGGGGAACGGATAACGAAACGCCCATAGCACGCATGCTTCGATCCAATCCCAACTTTTGCACAAGTCGTACGCGCGCAACGTGTAAGTGATGCGTTCGGCGGGATGCACGGCTTTGGTCCAGCGCGGATGATCGTTCCAGCCACCTTCGGTGATGAAGATGCGTTTGGGCGCGTCGCCGTTGCGTACCATTATCTCGCGCAACAATTCGGTGCGGCGAAAATTCACGCGGCGCAGCGATGGGGCTTCGTCGGCTGGTGAAGTCCAACCGTACGCGTGTACGGCGAGCGCATCGAAATAATCGCGCGCGCCGGCGTCGTACATCGCTTGCAGATAATCCAAATCACTCATCGCATCTACCGAGCCGGGAAGCGCGAGGGTGGGCGCCAGCGCGCCCGCTAGAATTTGTACCGATGGTTCGGCTTCTTTGACGCGCGGGTACACGGCTTGCAACATTCGCACGTATGCCGCTGGATCAACGCCGCGATAGCCCCACTCGAAATTCAGATTCGGTTCGTTCCAAATGATGATGTGTTGGACACGCCCGGCGAAATGCCGCGCGAATTCTGCGACGAAACGCGCAAACGAAGGATAGCGCGCCTCGTCGAGATAACTCGTCACCGAATCGCGTGGGCGCGCCCAATGTGGTACAAAACCCAAGCGCGCGATGAGCGTCAATCCTTGCCGACGCGCGTGATCTACCACAACGTCGGCGTGCGTCCAATCAAAGTTGCCCTCTTCGTACTCGATGTACCCCCAAGGAAAGTACTCCACCACCCACGTTGCACCCATCTCGCGCACCATTTGGAAATTTTTTTTGATTTTCCACTCTTCCACTTCATCGGTGAGGCGCGTGTGCACACCCACTTTGGGATTTGTCGTGTGCACAATTTGTTGCGGTCCCAAGGTCACGAGAATCGGTGGTGGCGCAGCAAACGCGTAAATCAGCGTGACTAACGCGACAAGTTGCAACGCGCGCATCAGCGC
>JAOACU010000644.1 GCA_026417715.1 Anaerolineae bacterium
GCGTCGCTGTAACCTGCGTTGGTGTTCAAACCGTTCTGCAAACTGAACTGCGCCGAATAACTGCCCCCGACGATGTACGCCGCGCCCACCGCATCTACCGCGATGCCCATGCCCCACTCATAACTCCCACCACCGAGCGCCGTCGCGTAGAGCAGGTCTTGGGATGTGGTAAATGTTGTTGCCGCGCGCGTCGTTGCAAAGGGCGCGCTGATCTCTTTGCCAACGAGTGTCGGCTTGTCCGCGCGTGTCAACGATTGTCCCTCACTCGTCACACCTTGCAACAGCGGCAGGGTGAATCGTCCCAGCGGCGTATGCATCTGCACGCGATCTGCATCGAGCGCAAGTGCGTCCGCTCCCTCCACGCGCAGGCGCACGGCATTCACATTCGCGCCCGTACGCGCCACCAGTCGTTGAACGATACGTCCATTTTCGCTGGTGATTTCCAAGTCAATTCCTGGATACAAATCCTTGTAACGCACGCCACCCCACACGGGCACGTTCGTGCGCCACTGGGTTTTGTCCTTGCCGATGAAATACGCGACGCGCACATCCAACCGATTGAATGGTTCGAGGCGTGGTTGGGAATTGGCACCGACGAAACTCACCTTGAGATTCACACTTTGGCGTGCAACGGGTACAGGTGGCTTGAGGTGCATCTTGTCGTGCGGTTGTCGCCGCACCGCGTCCGCCTTGTCGAGTACGTTGAACCATAGCGCGTCTGGCGCGAGATAAATCGTCGCGTGGTTACCGCGCACCTGGAAACGCGCTCTTGTATCGAACTGTCCCACGTTCTCGATGAACATCAAGGGTAAGCCACGCGACCCAGTCGGCATCGCCGGCGCGACTGCGCCCACGCGCGGCGGCGTAGACGTCGGCATGGGAGGTACGCTCGGCACGCGAGCAGGTGCGGTCACCGTGATCTGCCTGGGCGTGATGAAATCGGTGAGGCGTTGCTTGGTCGTCGGACTGAGCCGATCCCAATCCTTCAACGCTTCCAAGAACAACATCGTGCCATCGCCGGGCACAGGTTCGGTGCTAAGGTATTGCGGCGGGATTTCATTGTGCACGCCAAACAGCGCATACACTTTGTAGAGAGCGGCTTGGTCGCGCGTGATCGCGCCACGCGCCAGTGCGGCATCAATCAGTTCGAAGGAATTGGGGGACGCAGTGGGCGTTGGTGTAGCGGTACGGGTTGGTGTGGGTGTGCGTGTCGCCGTAGGCGTACGTGTGACCGTCGGTGTCGCGGTGCGCGTGGCGGTAACAGTCAGCGTAGGTGAGCGC
>JAOACU010000645.1 GCA_026417715.1 Anaerolineae bacterium
GCACAGCGGCAAGGAAGAGCGCGAGACGCGCCCAGAACGGACCGTGCAGGATGTACGCGAACAACGTCGTCAACGTGATGATGGCGATCGCGGAACGCAATCCACCACACGGAATTCCGATGGTGAACGTCGCGTTCGGCAAAAAGACTTGCGCGCCGACATTATGCGCGCGGATACCGACGATTTGCGTGAGCGCGACTGCGCTCGTCGTCGTCCATTGTTCGAGCAGGGGTCCGATGCGTTCCGCGATGGGCAGTGGCACCATCAGCACGAGGAATGCAAGTGGAAAGGCATAGTGCCGCGCGGCGCGCCAACCGAACAGGGTGAGAAGCAAGCCCAACAGCGCGAGTGGAATCATCAGCGCGGAGAGATAGTAGGCACGCCAAAAGGTCGCCCACAAGTGGAACGCGAGCGCGGCAACGAGTATGCCCCACCCCAGCGGATTGGGCGCGCGCGCCACATCGCCGAGTGTTTTGGCTTGCACCCACGCAAAATAGAGCGCGACGATCACGACGAGTGGACCATGCGAATAGTATGGGTTGCTCAGCCACGCCTCGCCCAGCCAAAGCCAGGTCGGTGCAAAGAGCAAAAGCATCCCAAGAAAAAGAATCGTGTGGAAATGGCTTGGGGTTTGCATTGATGCGATTATACTCGAAAGTTGATTTGAATCAAAAAGATGGAGAACGAACTGCATCCTCCATCTTCCGTTCTTCGTCTTACGTTACTCACCTTACGCAGAGGAAAAATTCGGCGTGATAGGACAAGTTTGGAAACTTGTCCTACTGCGTAACGTCAGTTGTGTTATTGCTTGCGGCGTTTCAGGCGTGACCATTGATAGCGTAGCCAGATGCCTGCGCCACCCAAGCCACCGCCCATCAGCAAGAGCGTGCTGGCTTCGGGAACTTCGGCCGGGGCTGGTGGGGCAGGGGCTGGTTGATTGACGACTTGCGTCATCGTACCTGTGCTGACGCCATAGGTGGCGTCGCCACTATATTCGCAACGCATCAAATGCGAACCAAGCGTGAGCGCCGATGTGGTAAGCGTTGCCTGTCCAGAAGCATTCAGCGTGCGTGTGCCGAGCGAAGTCGCGCCGTCGAAAATCTCAACGGTACCAGTGGGCGTGCCAAGACTCCCACTGACGGTGCAAGTAAACGTGACTGCCGCGCCAACAACTGAAGGATTGTGGGAAGAAGTGAGAGTGGTTGTTGATGTTTGTGCGCCACCCACCGTCAGATCACGAATTTCGTGATAGTTGTTTGCCGCGCCGGTGCTTCCGGAAAA
>JAOACU010000646.1 GCA_026417715.1 Anaerolineae bacterium
ATCTCTATCCAAGTTTCGTTCAACGGACGCGCGAGTACAAAACCAAACTTGTTGAATAAACGAATTGCACGTGTGTTACTTGCGCGCGTCGTGAGGTACAAGCGTGTAAAGCCTTGCTGGAATGCCCACTCCATTGCCTGTTGAAACATTTTCGTTCCCCAACCTCGACCGCGATACTCGGCTAGCAAGCCAATTGCCACGTTGGCTTGCTTTGAGGTTTGAGTATCAGGGAAAACACGACACCAGCCAACTATGCGTTCACCGTTGTCGAGCACGAGAAGCAAATGATAAGGACAGTCTTGGGTTTGGAGCGCGTGTTCCCAAGACGGGGTTGGCTCATACCGCCGTGTTTCCATCCAGCGCCCTTCAGCGCAGACGGAGTTGATGGTTTCAATAAGCGTCCGTTTGTCTTTTTTTGTGTATGGTCTGATCCGAAAGTTGACGATAGGTCGCATAAGTACCAAAGTGCGCTTCAAGTTTTTGCCAGAATAATAGATCTTCCTTCCCTTTGATCATACCTGTTATGCTTTGCGGCATAAGAGTACCAAGTACGCTTGCAGCGCCATCAAATACTTGTACTAACTCGCGTGGATTGAATCCGCGAAGGCGACTATGTACTACATTGATACCGCGATTCAGATCGCGAAAATCCTCCCCAATAAAACGATCATACTCAAAACCCAAGGCAAACTGTTTTCCAGCCTCTTGTAGATCATTCCTGTCAAGTGCCAAGATGCCTTTGATAATGTGATAACGCCCTAGTTGGCAGAAGACTCCAAGAATAGTCTTGCCTAAAACACAAGGGTATCTTGTAGGTTGAATTAGATACTCTGGCAATTCACGTTGTATTTCTTCACCAAGGGCGTTGAGATTTTGTTCACAATCAGGGCTACGCAGATGGTAGTGCATCCAGAGTTGCCCAAGCCGCGCATCAAGATAGATATCCCATCGTCTATTTTCTTTAGAGTCACTAGAAATTCGATTAAACAGTTCATCAGCTTCTCTAGCGACAACTAAGCGTTGGGGATCATTCTCATCCATTAGACGGACTTGTTCGCGCAGTGTCAGGGCATACTCGTAGTACGCGCGGATAAGATTCGCTGGTTCCTTTACTTTTTCTGTATATATCTCGATGGCAACACGGCTATGATCTAACGAATCGTTCAACAGATTTTGGCTTGATTGAAAGCTATGAACTTGCTCTGGTTCTGCTTGAAATCTATACAAGGCGGCTAAAGCCAAACGAGCCAATCCTTCGCCCCGT
>JAOACU010000647.1 GCA_026417715.1 Anaerolineae bacterium
GCGCCCCAATCCGAATCATAACCTCTGTCGAGTTTGTTGTCGACGACGAGATCATTCAAAACGTAGATTGTCTGTGCAATCCAACCGCATCAACGGGTACACCTTTTGCCCTGAGGGTTCTGACTGTATCCAACATCCTTAGCGTGACAGGCCTCGCGACTGGGCCACGCAAACTATGATTGTTTGTGTCATTCATGATTATTGTGCTGTTTGGATCCAGCTCTTTCGTCCAACGGAGAACCAATTCGACATATTCCGCCCCAATCTTATCAGCCCAGAAATCACAACCCGAGTTACAGAAAGAGCGCGCAATCGCTTCGTTCGCAACGCTCCATTCCGTTACACGCCCCTTGAAGTGATTTACGATAGTCTTTATCTGTGTTTCGAGAATTTTTCTGTATTCCTCGCGCGAAAATTTTCCTTTTGCCAGCCAGTCGGGACGATCACAATCGTATGTTCCCCAATTTAGGTGCGATGCCCTCACAACATACCCTTGTTTGATCGCTGCATCAACAACATTATCTACAATCGAAAAATCGTAGGTGTTGGGCGAACTCCAAAATCGTTCTGGACAAGAAAAATCAGAAATAATAGCGGTATTAAAGTTGTTGGACATCAGGTTATTATATCGCTTGTCCCACAGTTGCCAAAGCCACCACTCAGTTCCAATACGAATTCCTCTTTGCGTTGCAAGTTCGCGCAATCCTGGCTGGACTTGAGCGTCCGCAACGAATCTACCGGATGGAGTCTTCTGAATGATCATAGAAGAAACTGTCAGCTTGGAGTGCGGACCAGTGCTGAAACCAGGATAAATCTTCCGCTCTGGAAATAGCCCCTCCTTCATTTCAAGTCCTGGGATGGTTGTTAAATCGATCGTCCTCAACTCTCTTCTATTCTGATCCAACACGGCAAACGTCTTCCCTTGAGGGTCTTTGAACGACAATGAGAATTGTTGATTTGTGTTCAACGGGACTGTGATGGTCGTTTTGAACGTGTCCTGAGTTCCGTCACGAAACGCTAATTGAATCGAATTGCTGGAAGGGAATATATCCATCCGAAGAATGCCTTCCCACCATTGTTTGCCGAAAGATTTCGGTTTGCCATAGAATTTTAATGAACCCCATCCACCTCGGCTATTAACTGACGACATTTTGAGTGAAAGGGTAAAAGGGGAGTCAATAGGGATCGCGCCCCAATCCGAATCATAACCTCTGTCGAGTTTGTTGTCGACGACGAGATCATTCAAAACGTAGATTGTCTGTGC
>JAOACU010000648.1 GCA_026417715.1 Anaerolineae bacterium
TGTTCAGTAGTAACGTTTCCATCGAAGACGAAATCGCGCTCAAGCAATTTGCCCGCGAGCGCGGTCTGATTGTGATGGGACCCGATTGCGGTACAGCGATCATCAGCGGCATTGGCATTGGCTTTGCGAACATAGTGCGACGCGGCGCGATTGGTGCGATTGGCGCGTCAGGCACCGGCTTGCAAGAGTTTACAACACTCGTGCATCACGCGGGTAGCGGCATCTCGCACGCGTTTGGCACCGGCGGACGCGATCTATCGGACGCGATTGGTGGCGTGTCCGCGCTCACCGCATTGGACGCATTGGAACGCGATCCAATGACCAAAGTGATTGCCATCATTTCCAAGCCACCAGGAAAGCAAACGCTCGCGCGCCTCGTCGAACGCATCGCGCAGTGTAGCAAGCCGGTCGTCGCGTGTTTCTTGGGACAACGCGCCGAATTGCCCGGCGCGAACATTCGCTTTCGCATCGCGCGCACGATTGATGAGGCGGCACTGCTCGCGGTTCAGATTGCGAATGGCAAACCACCGCTGGAAACAACCTCCAATCTCCAATCTCTAATCTCTAACGCCCAAGCCCAACTCAAACCTACGCAAAAATATCTGCGCGGTGTTTTTGCGGGCGGCACGTTTTGCTATCAGGCGCAACAGATTTTGCAAGACCTGGGTTTGCGCGTCTATGCCGATTCACCGTTGCAAGGGAACTTGGAATTGCCCGACCCGCGTCGCAGTATCGAGCATACCTTGGTGGATATGGGTGCGGAATTTTTCACGGATGGACGCGCACATCCGATGATTGATGCAACCTTGCGCCGCGAACGCATTCTCGCTGAAGCGCAAGACCCGCAAGTTGCGGTATTGTTGTTGGATTTCATTCTGGGCTATAACGCGTCCGCTGACCCCGTCGGCGATTTGGTGGATGCGATCACGCAAGCGCAACGCATTGCGCGCGCGCGTGGCGATGAGTTGATCATCGTCGCGTCGGTGTGTGGCACCGAGGGCGATCCGCAAGGACTCGGTCGGCAAATCAAGTTGCTCAAAGACGCCGGTGTGATTATTTTGCCCAGTAGCGCGCACGCCGCGCGCGTTGCGGGGATGATCGTGCAGAGGTGAAGGATGGAAAACAAGGTAGACGAGTTGCTTCAACACGTTCCTGTCATCATCAACATCGGGGTTCAGGATTTTGCGGTCAGTGTGCAAACGCAAGGCGCGCCCGTGATCCACGTGGACTGGTCGCCACCTGCCAGCGGCGATGAAGAAATG
>JAOACU010000649.1 GCA_026417715.1 Anaerolineae bacterium
ATTCCATACAACTCAAGAAACCCGCTAATTGCTCTTCAATGAGATCGGCATTGACCATACACTGCGGACAACCATTGCTCCAATCAATGATCCCCGCGCAACGATAATAGCGCTGACCGAGCGGATTGCGTTGCGCGCGCATCTTGGAATTGCAATGACCGCAATACAGCAACCCCGAAAGTGGATACGTGACGACGCTACGGACAGGTGTGCGGCGTCCGTGCGCGAGTTGGCGTACCGCTTGACAGCGCTCGAACAGGTCTTGGGGAATGATCGCTTCGTGCTTGCCTTCGAACCATTGGATCGGCACCGATTTGTCGCGCCGCCCATTCGGTTGCTTTTTGTAGGCGTGATAGCGAACGAGTCCGAGATAGGTGCGATTCTGGAGCATCGCACGCACCATCTCGCGATTGAACGGTAGACCTGTCTTCGAACGATAACCGTGCTGATTAAGGAGCGCGGCGATTTCGCGATCGGAATACTTGGCTGTGGCATACTCGCGGAAAGCCATTCGCAACCCTTCCGCTTCGTTCATGTTGATAACGAGGACGCCTTCCTGCGTCTTGTCGTAACCGAACGGTGCCAAGTTGTTGTGTTTGCCCTGCGCGGCTTTTTCGCGTTTGCCCTTTTTGGTTTCGGAACTGAGATTGCGGCTGTACCATTCCGCGACGAGTTCGAGCACACCTTCGGTGAGCATCCCCGCGAGACTGTCTTCTTCTTCCGAGAGTTCAGTGACGGAAAAGACCTTGATCCCCAAATCGGCGCGGAAGAGCGATTTGTACACACTGGCATCGCGCCGATTGCGCGCGAGGCGGTCGAATTTGTGGACGACGATGGCATCGAATTCTTTGCGGCGCGCGGCGTGCACCATCTCTTGAAATGCGGGGCGCTCGTCAGTGGTGGCCGAGTACGCTTCGTCGGCGTAAAAGCGCGCCAGCACCCCTGCGAGAGCGTTCTTTTGTTGTGCGACCCAGAGACGGATCGCGTGTTTCTGCGCGTCGAGCGAGTAATTGCCGCGCTGATCTTCTGAACTGATTCGAACGTAACCGACGTAACGCATCTGATGTTCCTCCGTTGGATGTGGGGCTGTGCCTAGCGCACAGCCCCAACGTGACTGGACGCGACGTGTCTTAACGCGGACACGCCGCGTGAATGCCGACGACGTACGCGCCGTATTGCGGATCCGCAGGCGAGGTGATGCGTTGCCACGCTTCGCCGGGCTGGATAACTTGGCGACAATGCAGGCAACGCTTGGGACC
>JAOACU010000650.1 GCA_026417715.1 Anaerolineae bacterium
GACAGGCCCTTACGTCAGGGTAAACTCCGCGAAGCGTCTCGCAAAGTTCTTTGAGAGATTCTTCGCTCCCTTCGGTCGCTCAGAATGACAAGTAGCACCATCGGTTACTAGGCAGAGGCGCGCGTAGAATTATCGGCATAGTGGACGAACAAGGCAGGGATGCCGTTTGGATTATTCCGTTTCGTCGGTCGTTTGATTCACCGCCCATCACTGCGTAACGCAACGAAGAATCTCTATGTAGATGATGCGGAGATTTTTCGGGTGAGGGCGGCGCAAGCGATTGATGAAACGGGGTAAAATACCTCTTTAGTTCAAAGGAGATACGTATGGCAAGCGTCACGTATGATCATGTGACCAAGATGTTCGGTGATGTCAAGGCGGTCAACGATTTGTGTCTGGACATCCAAGACAAAGAGTTCCTCGTCCTTGTAGGTCCGTCCGGGTGTGGCAAGACGACGGCGTTGCGCCTGCTGGCGGGCTTGGAGGAAGTGACCTCGGGCACCATCAAAATCGGTGATCGTGTGGTGAACGATGTGGCGCCCAAAGACCGCGACATTGCGATGGTGTTCCAGTCCTACGCGCTCTATCCGCATATGAGCGTGTATGACAACATGGCATTTGGGTTGCGTCTCCGCAAAATGCCCAAGAGCGAAATTGACCGACGCGTCAAAGAAGCGGCAGCGATTCTGGGCATCGGCGATTTGTTGCAACGCAAACCCAAGCAACTCTCTGGCGGTCAGCGCCAGCGCGTCGCGCTCGGTCGCGCGATTGTGCGCGAACCCAAAGTGTTCTTGATGGACGAGCCGCTGTCCAACCTCGACGCGAAATTGCGCGTGCAGACGCGCGCCGAAATTTCCAAACTGCATCAACGTTTGGAGACGACCTTCATTTACGTCACGCACGATCAAACCGAAGCGATGACAATGGGGACGCGCATCGCCGTAATGAACTTTGGTGTGTTACAACAACTCGACACGCCACAACGTTTGTACGATTTCCCAGCGAACAAATTCGTAGCGGGCTTTATCGGCTCTCCCGCGATGAATTTCTTCGATGTCAAAGTCGTGGGGACAAGCGAAGATATGAAGGTGGATGCGGTAACCTTCCAAATCCCCGTGCCTGCGGAGCGCCGCGCTGCGTTGTTGCCGTATCTGGGCAAAGAAGTCACGCTCGGCATTCGCCCCGAAGACATCCACGACCGCGATTATATTCCGGGTCAGATGAACAGTGCGTTCATCAACGCGCAAGTGGATGTGAT